>CAZKSL010000056.1:0-6127 GCA_964555495.1 Hadarchaeota archaeon (SeqCode) | reverse complement strand
CGTCCCGGGGTTCCCGCAGGCTCTCGCACTGCAGTACCGCCCGGATCGCTGGCGGGCTTTACTTCCGGGTTCGGAATGAGACCGGGTGTTACCCCGCCGCTGTGGCCGCCAGCCAAGAGAATGTTAGACGTTGAAGTTAAAAAGATTGATAGTGGTCCCGCGGGCCGGATTTGAACCGGCAACAAGCCGGTCTACAGCCGGCTGCTCTGCCAAATTGAGCTACCGCGGGGCAAGCTAATTTTGAACCTCCAATCTTTTAACCTCATACGTTCGGCACAACTTTTAAGGTTAATCGCTGGTGAGGTATACTAAAAGTGGTGAACATGAGCGAGTCGATCAGGATTGATGGGCTGAGCAAATATTATGATGGCTTTCTCGCCCTCGACAAATTATCGCTGAAAATAAAAAAGAACGAAGATGTCGCCCTCCTTGGCCCTAATGGCGCCGGCAAGACCACCACCCTCAAACTCTTGTGTGGGATCATCTCTCCGTCCTCCGGCAAGGTTTACATCAACGGCGTCAACGTCTTCGAGGATCGCGAGCAAGCGGTCTCAAAACTGGGGGCGCTCTTGGAGACACCAGAGTTCTATCCTTTCTTCACGCCGGAAGAGACCCTCAGCTATCTCGGCAGGCTTCGCGGGATGCGAGAACGGAAGCTAAAAAGCAGAATAAAAGAAGTCATCAGGCTCGTCAGACTTAGGAAATGGGCCAACGTCAAGATAGGGAAATTTTCACGGGGGATGAAACAGCGCCTCGCAGTTGCACAGGCCTTGCTCCACGACCCCCCGATCCTGATCCTTGATGAGCCATCGCTGGGGCTAGACCCACGGGGGATGGCTGAGATACGCGATATCCTGAAGGAAGAGAGAAAGGAGAAGACTGTATTCCTCGCCTCGCACCTCCTTACAGAGGTCGTGCGGGTGTGCAACAAAGTGGCGCTGATTGATCGCGGGAAACTGCGCACGTACGACAGCGTTGCTCGCTTAAAGAAAAAATACAAATCACTCGAGCGGGCTTATCTCAAGCTAACGGAGGAAGAAACTTGAGCGAATTCGAGAAGCTGAAAGTAGTCACGAAATACGAGCTGCTAAAGCAGTTCCGAAGGAAGCGGTTTTACGGGGCGTTGGCAATCACGGTCCTCGCCGTGGTTTTAACCATCGGGCTTTACCATGGTCTGGACCTCCCAGGCCAATTCGGCATTCCGGAGCAGATCATAGGCCAGTGGGAACCCGAAATCTTCGCGATATTCGTGACATCGATGAGTTCCCTAGCCGTTCTCGCCGCGGTATTCTTTGCGGGAGATGCCATAGCGTCCGAGTTCGAGCACAGAACTGGGTATGTCCTGTTCCCGAACCCGGTAAAGCGTACTACTCTGGTGATCGGAAAATATCTCGCCTGCTTCATCGCCACAGCCACAATAATCATTATAGCCTTCATAATCTCGGCCGGCGCTCTGATAGGGTTCTACGGACAAGTGCCAATTGGGATATTGGGGTCGTTAGCCATCGCGCTGATGCTGGCATGCTGCGTGATAAGTATAGCATTCGCCTTCAGCTCCGTGCTGAAAGGAGGCATGGGGGCGACAATAGCCACGCTCCTGACCTTCATGGTGGTTTTCACTATCATTTCAAGTAGCCTATCCTACGCGGGCTACAACCCTTGGTTTATGCCAGATCGAGCTGCAGATACGATGGCCGCCACCTATGGGGTTCCCTACGAGCAGGCGTTCGGGAGCATGGCGGGTGGGGGAGCGATGGGGGGGCTAGTACAGGCAAGCCAAGATCCCGTCCTGGGTTTCTTGACACTGTTGACGTACGCAGTTATCCTGTTCGGAGTAAGTGTATGGATGACTAATCGCAGAGAAATGATTTAGCCAACTGTTTGATTCTGAAACATCGAGAAAGTTATCTAACTTGCCGACCATTTTTCTATTTGAGAATATATGAGGAGAACTGGAACTGCTGAGCTCCCGCTCCACTACGGCAAGGCCCCGCCCTGGCTGATCAGCCGGATGAGGCGACTTGCCGGGCAGATTGTCACAATTATTGTTGACGAGCACGGAGAGGACGAGCTCCTGCAGCGACTTTCCGACCCCTACTGGTTCCAAGCCCTCGGGTGCGTCCTCGGCTACGATTGGCACTCGTCCGGTCTTACTACTGTTGTCACCGCGGTCCTGAAGCGGGCAATCAAACCAGAGGAACATCGCTTGGCTGCGGCCGGCGGGAAGGGGAGGTTCTCTAGACGGACGCCGAAGGAAATAGGACAAATAGGATGCGGATTTGATTTCTCGGACGGACGCATCCGCTCCCTTCAGTACGCGAGCCGAATGAGTGCCAAGGTCGACAACGCTGCGATTCAAGCTGGGGCCCCGCTCTACCATCACGCCTTCTTTGTCACTGGGGATGGAAAGTGGGCCGTGATCCAGCAGGGGATGGATACACGCGACCGGACCGCGCGGCGCTACCACTGGCTCTCGGAGCACGTCAGAGATTTCGTGAAGGAACCGCACGACGCTATCTTGGCCGAGAGGAAGGGAGACCGGGTGCTCGACATGACCTCAAAGGTAAGCGAGGGGTCCCGAAGAACTTCCACAGATCTCGTCAAAGATGGGTCAAACAAAATTAAGCGGGAGTTTAGGTCGCTTAGGCCTAAAGGCCAGAGGGGCCTGCCGGAGTGGATGCCTGGCGCAAACGAGAATGATCGCACGGTGCAATTTCTTTCCCTTCCAAAACGTATGAACTGGAGCGCCCTTGAGAAGGCGCACGAACTACAGCCAGAAAATTATGAGAATTTGCTAAGCGTGGAAGGGATAGGGCCAGCTACCGTGCGAGGCCTCGCCCTAGTCTCGGAGGTTATCTATGGGGAAGCGCCCAGCTGGAAGGACCCCGCGAAGTTCTCGTTCGCGTTCGGCGGCAAGGACGGCGTGCCATACCCGGTCAACCGAAGAGCGATGGACGAAGCACATCACATGCTGAAGTCAGCGGTCGATGAGGCAAAGGTCGGAAAACAGGAAAAGCTGAAAGCGATTCGCAGACTTAAGGATTTTGCTTCCAAAAGTAGCTAGATTCTCTTTTTGATCTCCAAACTCATGTCCAAAGCTGGCGCCCGGACAGTCATATAACTCGACGACACGACATCTGCACCGGCTGCCACATACTGCTCAATGTTTGATGGATCGATCCCCCCAGAGACCTCCACCACCACTTTGTCTCGCATGCCGATTTTCTTGAGAGCTTTCACGGCCCGCTTGACATCCGCGGGCCTCATGTTGTCCAACATCACTATGTCTGCACCAGCCTCAGCGGCTTCGCGCGCATCCTTGGAATTGCCTACCTCCACCTCTACCTTCTTTGAACACTTACCCGCGCGCGCTTGGCGGACTGCCCCTGCAACTGAGCCAACGAGCTTGAGGTGATTGTCCTTGATCAAGATGAAATCGTCGAGCCGATAACGATGGGGTTCCCCACCCGCAACCTGAACCGCCCGCTTGTCGAAGAGCGTCAGGAGGGGCGCGGTCTTGCGCGTGGCCGCCACGACAATCTTTGGATTCCTCTTCCGTGCCCGCTTGAGCATATCACACGTCGCCGTGGCGATACCACTCATTCGCATCAAGAGATTCAGCGCCACCCGCTCGGCGGAAAGGACGCCTCGTGCGGGGCCATCGAGACGCATCACAACATCGCCGGGGCTGACCGGACTCCCGTCTGACTTGAGTGCCCTGGGGCGAACTTTTACCTCCCTAAACACGGCACTGGCTTCATTCATTCCCGCCAACGTGCCTGCCTGTTTGGCCACTATCTCTGCCTTGACCCTGACATCCGGCGGCACGAGGGCCTCAGACGTCACATCGCCTCGGCCCAAGTCCTCGGCCAGCATCTCCTTGATTTTCTTTCTCTCGATTCGATTAATCACGTGCAGCCCTCCCCGAGATCTCAAGCATGCGTTCAATCGCGACGCGGGCACGGTCGGCAATCTTGGGTGACACCTTGACCACGTGTTTTTTATCGCGTAAGGACAGGTAAACCTTCTCGAGCGTATGCTTCTTCATCTGTTTACATATCGCTGTGTCGAGCGCCGGGATGAACTCCTTGTCTGGGAACTCTCGGCGCAACCGATCGACCAATCCGACTTCGGTCCCGATTATGAATTTCCTGGCTGAGGACGCCTTCGCTCGCATCAACATCTGGCTCGTGCTGCAGATGTGGTCTGCCAGCTGTTGGACCTCGGGATTGCACTCCGGATGAACCAGAACCTCCGCGTCCGGGTGCTCCTCCTTCAGGAGTTTGATGTCCGCGGGAGAAAACATCCTGTGCACGTAGCAGTACCCGTCCTCGGGGATTGGGATTACCTCCTTGTCGGTCCTCCGCCGGGCGAACCAAGCGAGGTTGCGGTCGGGGCCAAACAGCACCTTTTCCTCATTCATCGCGCCCACTATCTGGGGAGCATTCGCCGAAGTGCAGGTGACATCGGCCTCAGCCTTCGCCTCCGCCAGCGTATTAACGTACAGAACCACGGCTGCACCGGGGTGTTCCTTCCTCGCTTCGCGGACTCCCTCCGCCGACAGTTGGGCCGCCATTGGGCACCTCGCCCCCAGATCCGGAATCACGACCGTCTTGCCAGGGTTTAGCATCACCGCCATCTCGGCCATAAAATCGACGCCAGCAAAAACCACTAAATCGGCATCGAGTCCCATGGAGCGCCTAGCTAGATCCAGGGAATCCCCTAGATAGTCCGCCGCGAGCTGAACCTCCTCCCTCTGATAGTTGTGGGCCAAGACTACGGCGTTCTTCTCCTCCTTGAGCCTGGAGATTTTCTCGAAGAGATCTTTTTGCGCCATTTACATCCCACGCTAGGTCTTCGAGAGTAAACATCTGAGTCATTTAAAATAAACTGTTAAGTCCCGATGACGACCGCTTCCGTCAGGTTGCGGAGAGTCCTGAGCGCCGAGAGCGCGGCTAGGTAACTCGTCTTAGGGTTGTCGGGAGACGGCACGTTGTGCGCCTCGGTGACGAACTCGCCGGCCTTGCCCCGAACGCGAATCACGTGGACGTTGCGGTTCACGGACGGGTCAGCGACAACCCTCACCTTGGTCTTATCGAGCCCGAGCCCGGCCAGGCTGAGAGTCGCGGCGACGTTCACGCTCTTCGGGAAAGCCTTGACAGCCTCTCTGGCGGACCCCTCGAAGACGACCAGTGGCACTCTCAAATCAGATAGATCGAACTTCTTTTCTCGTACGTACTTGACCTTGGCCAAGTTTGCTGGAGGCTTCCGCGTCGTCAGGAGCACTTCGTCGATCCCGGCCCTTATCGCCGCCCTAATCCCATCTACCCCCAAGATTGCCCCGGAGGGAATGTAGAGCCTGCACCTCCCCTCCTTCGCCGCCTTTCGAACCTCCTCAAAGAGACCCTCGTCACTGAAGGCCCCGACGCTCATCACCATCAAATCCTTGCCAGACTTCAGGACATCGACCGAGTACTGCTCAACCGCTACTTGAGAGGCCGCCTCGATGACCAAGTCCACATGCTTGTCTTCACATACTTCGGCCACGCTTCGCGCTATTCGCGGCTCGGATTTCAGACCTTTGACCAGACCCTTGGCCCGCTTGAGCTGAAGATCGTATACCATGCTCAGCTCGGCATCGCCAGCCTCGCCAGAGCCTATGGCCTTGGCTAGCACCGAGCCTATGGCTCCACAACCGATTATCGCGATTTTGCGCGGGGACATTTTCATGCCTCAAAATGCCATCCTGATTAAACTTGCACCGACACCTTTAAAGGTGACAGCGCCCCGCAAATTAGCTTTCCTTGAGTACTTCGGGGGTGAAGTAATTTTTGGAAATCTTGCTATAGTCCCTGGGTGGTTCGCCGCGCTTCAACCTCTTCGAATACCTCTTGACACCCCAGAGGAGGAACTTGACGGCGATGTAGAGCCCCCACTTGGAGACGCCCTTACCTCCCCTCATATAATTTTTCGTCAGTTTAGGGATCACCGCAGCGTCGTGTTCCATGCATTTGCCGATCAGCTGCCAGTGCTCCGGAGTCGCACTCTCCTTCGTGAACGATTTCTCAGCATCCAAGACCGTACCTTTCATGGAGACAAAAAACAGCGGGACGATGAGCGAGGGAGA
>CAZKSL010000055.1:0-6137 GCA_964555495.1 Hadarchaeota archaeon (SeqCode) | reverse complement strand
GACTGATGGTTAAGGAAAACGAGGACTTCGCTGTCGTCGTCGAGTCGCTGGGCATCTGCAAGTATGGGACTATGATACCCCCAACGTTCTTCTACCCGGACTTGGTTGACGCAGTGAACGTCACAGCCGGCATGAATCTGAAGGAGAAAGACCTCCACAAGATCGGGGAGCGAATCGTCAACCTCAACAGGATGTTCAACGTGCGTCACGGAATCCGCCGAAAGGACGATACCCTGCCCGAGCGCCTGCTGAAGGAGCCGTCACCGGAAGGGCCGCCGAAGGGACAGGTGGTCGAGCTAGATTACATGTTGGACGATTATTACCGGCTGCGCAGCTGGGACCTGAGAACCGGTCTGCCGAAGCGCCAGAAGCTACGGGAACTCGGATTGGAGTTCACGTTGAAGCACTTGCCCCGAAAATCAAGGGCGGAAAGGAAAAAGCGCTAGTCGCTTTGGAAATGAGGCGTTCCCTTCTTTTTTTTTATTTACCAGGGATATCTCCATTTTGGAAAGATAATTTATTTATAGAAGATGCCAGTCATACATTGATTTGGCGGGGACCAAAGCTCGCAGAGATGTCGAACTGCCGCTCACGGGCGGCGGGGAGTCGCGAAAAAACCTGACGAAAGTCAGGGAAGGTCACGGCTAAACGCCTTGGTAGCGAGGCACGAGACACCGATGTAAGTAAAGACCCGGCAGCGAAATCTGGTGAATAGAGGGAAACCAAAGTTCGCCGAGGAGTAACTGAGGGGTCGCGGTTCCCGCCTTTTTCATTTAGTTCCACGGCCCAGCGATGGACTTTAAACCAAAAGTCGGATAGGTAGTGTTGCACAGCCCTAGACTCGGATATTGGTGATCTGTTGCCGAAAGAAAACTCTCTTTACGGGCATGCTGGCCGGATTCTCAATGCAGACTTATCTCGCGATAAAATCGCGATTCAAGAGCTCGATCGGAAACTCGCGAAAGAGTACTTAGGTGGCAACGGTTTTTGTGCGAGGTTTTTGTTTGATTTAGTTGGCCCCAAAGTTAAACCGTTAGGCCCATCTAATGTGCTAATCTTCGCAGTCGGTCCCCTCTCTGGGACGCTCTGGCCACAGACCGGTAGGTATGAGGTCGCCGCGAAGTCCCCGCTCACGGGCATTTACGGTGAGGCGAACTCTGGAGGCCATTGGGGGGCCGGACTGAAGCACTCGGGGTTCGATGCGATTGTCGTGAGAGGGCGCTCCAAGAAACCAGTTTACTTACTGCTTGGCGATGGGGAAGCCGAAATCAGAAGCGCGAAGTCCACCTGGGGCAAGTCCACGTACGAAACGGACGAGGAGCTGAGGGAAACTCATGGTGCGGACTCACGAGTCGCGTGTATAGGTCTGGGCGGTGAAAACCTCGTTCGGTTTGCATCAATAATGACCGACGGCTATCGTGCCGCCGCGCGTTCAGGAGTCGGTGCTGTGATGGGCTCGAAGCGCCTCAAGGCCGTTGTCGTGAGGGGCGGGGAAGACGTTCAGGTTGCGGATCCGGAGCGATTCATCGAACTCTCGGAGGCCGCGCGTCAAAAGATTTTGGACCACCCCTTCGCCCGCGACACCACTAAATATGGTACTACCCTGCTCGTGGAAGCAATGAACGAGATTGGACGCTTCCCGACGCGCAATTTTCAGCAGGGAGTCTTCGAGCACGCGAATAAAATCGGCGGAGAGGAAACTGTCCGAACTTACAAGGTCAAAGACCGCGCATGTTTCTCGTGTCCGCTTCGCTGCGAGGAGTATATACAATCGCCGGGCGGGGGGAGCGTTGTGGAGGGGAAGGTTGAATATGAGACTCTCTCCAGCTTTGGAGGGCGGTGTCTCAACTCCGACATGGACGCGCTACTCTACGCCAATCACCTTTGCAACATCCATGGCATTGACACCATTAGCTGTGGCGGCGTCATAGCATTCGCAATGGAGTGCTTCGAGCGCGGCATCCTAACCGATAGCGATACTGGTGGTCTCGACCTACAGTGGGGTGACTCTGACGCAATCATCACATGCGTTGAACAAATAATTGAGAGACGGGGCTTCGGAAACAAGCTCGCTGAGGGGACTTGGAGGTTAGCCCGTTCGCTTGGGGAGGAAGCCCTGCAATATGCGATGTCAGTGAAGGGACAGGATATCCCTGCGCAGGACAGTAGGGCCCAGAAATCTATGGGGCTGGCCCACGCCACGGCAAACCGGGGTGCAGACCACCTGACCGCCTTTGAGGTTCTGAGCGAGGTTGGTTTCGTGGAGGGGATAGAGGAGCGGTTTGGGAAGAAGGTGATGCCCGAGGCAGCTGACAGATTGAGCCCAAAATACAAGCCGCTCATGGTCCGAGATGGGGAGAACTTCTGTGCCGTCGTGGATTCACTTGTGGTCTGTAAGTTTGGCACTGTGTGGCCCCCCGCGCTCTACTTCGCCGATTTCGCTGAGGCACTGACGGCCGCGACTGGGATCAAATATACTGAGCGGAAGCTTCGAACGATCGGAGAACGCATCTTCACTCTCGAGCGGGCCTTTGACATCCGCGAGGGGATCACGGGCAAGGACGACACTTTACCCTCTAGGTTGACTCAAGAGCCAGCACCAGTCGGACCATGCAAGGGACAGGTAGTCGAGCTCGATCTAATGCTCAGGGAGTACTACAAGCTCCGGGGTTGGGATCGGAAGACCGGTCTGATTCCCAGGCGGCGGCTCGAGAA
This sequence comes from Hadarchaeota archaeon (SeqCode), assembly GCA_964555495.1. GTDB lineage: Archaea > Hadarchaeota > Hadarchaeia > Hadarchaeales > JAGGTB01 > CAZKSL01. The sequence continues at coordinate 3,422 of CAZKSL010000055.1, read as the reverse complement.
ACTCGGGCTCGGCGATGTTGCTAAAGAACTTGCAACGATGAGGAAGCTCCCGTGAAAGATCCCGCTTAGCTACTGTTCCGGGCTCTCGATCAACAACAGGGCTCGTTCACAAAGCCCCCGCACAGTCTCCGGTTGAAGCACGCGCTGTTCCAAGTACTCTCGCGCTACCGGGGCAAGCCCCCACGTGAGACACTTGAAGTTCAACCTGCCGGGGTTTGTCTGGCCCTGGCTAATCCGACCGACCGCTTGGGCAGTGCTTCGCAGCTTGCTCTCGCTACGCTTTTGGATCTCATCAAATGGGTCACCGGTGAAATCTCCGTTGATGTGCTGGCAGAGACTACTCCCAACGTCGACCTGAAGCTCGCGGTATAGCTCCAGAATTTCCCGCGTCGCTAGCCAGTCCGCGTGAGACTTGAGTTCCCACAACCCCCTGGCCCGCACATACTCCTCGAGCCGCCCGATTAGTTCATCCCTGAATGTAAGTAGCGGTAGGCGCATGTGTGCCGCCAGCAGCAGCGCTCGAATATCGGTCAGCGGAATTTGGCGGTCGACTCTGAACATCAGTCTCCGCGCGAACTCGTCGTAGAGCTCGGGGAGGTGGACTGCGTAAATTTTGCGCTCCTGCACATACCGACTGACCAAGCTGTAGCCCACCACCTGACCGCGGATGCCGATAAGCTTGTCCCGGGAGAGCCAGGCGTAGGTCGAGGCTGGTAGGTAGAGGGGACTATTGCTGAAGAGTTCTCGCGCGCGATCAACGTTTTCGCGACTCGTGAGAGCGCTCACGTCGCACACGGCCCCGAAATGTTCAAGTATCTCTGACACTTTCCCCGCCGCGCTATTGGGCGAGGCGGGTTTATAAAGATGGGAAAATCAAGGCACAACACGTGTGAAGTCAATCAGCCTTTTCCACCCTTATCCTGTCGCCACTCTTGACTTTTTCAACCGGCCGAGACCGAGAGGTCGAGAACAACGTGGTAGATCTTTGGGGCATAAGAGCGTACCACCCGGCTGTTGACTAGCTCGATTTCCCGCCCCTTCACCTGCTCTCGTGCAAACTCAAGCGACGGACCGAAGAGATCTGGTTCGTGACCGAAATCGTAGAAATGGATTATGCCGCCGTTTGGCTTCAGCGCGAGCAACGCGGCGTCTAGAAAATCTCGCGCGAACTCTGGCAGGGGCATTAGAACCCTGTCAGCCTTCCCCTTTAGATGTTTTTTGATTACTTCTCTGGCGTCCCCTTGGACTGGGACCACGCATGCGCCGACCTTGTTGATTCGCACATTGTCGCGCATATACTCAACCGCCGCAGGATTTTTGTCGATGGAGTAAACTTTCTCGGCTTGACCGTGCCTCGCGATGACGATTGAGTAACACCCGACTCCGGCAAACATGTTCACGACAACCTCATCCTGCCCCACCAACCGCGCGATGCGCAGGCGCTCGCTGGCTAAACGCGGCGAGAAGTAGGTCTGAGCGAGGTCGACCCTGAAGCTACACCCGTGCTCTCGGTGAACTGTCTTGGTCCTCGGTTCGCCAGCAATGACTTCGAGTTCCCGTGTCCTGAACTCGCCGCTCACTGGTCCCTTCTGCTGGAGGACTGTCCTCAGGTTTCCGTGGACCTTCATCAGCGCCTCACCTATCAGATGTTTCTTTGGGAGCAGTGGCTCGGGAATTTTGATTACGGCAATATCTCCAATAACGTCGAAAGCTCTCCCTAATTCCCTTAGTTCCCTCTCGCCTAGCTTGCCCTCTAGTGCCTCGTACATATTTTTTGGTTCCATCATGCTCGCAAACCAAGTGCATTAGTCCCTAAATGCATAAATTTTTTAATCCCAGCCATAGACCCCCCTTCTGCCTGAGGTGAATGTTTGGCGTACATATACTGCGATCCCGACCTTTGTACCGGTTGCCGCGCATGCGAGGTCGTTTGCTCAGGTTTTCATGAGCGTGTTTTCAACCCGCGAAAATCGCGAATTCGCGCCGTCCAGATAGATCCCGATGTTGACGTCGCCGTCACCTGTCGCCACTGTGCAGACGCGCCTTGTGCCCAGGTTTGCCCTGAGGGGGCAATTCACCGCTCGCCCTCTGGCCTAGTGTGGGTGGACGTCCAACGCTGTATCGGCTGTGGCATGTGCACGGAGGCATGTCCCTTCGGAGCGATATGGCTTCACCCCGACACCAAGAAGGCGATTAAATGCGACCTCTGCGGCGGAGATCCTCAGTGCGTGAAGCAGTGCCCGACGAACGCGCTGAGCCTCAAAACCCCAGAGCAGGTGGCAGGGGATAAGCGTCGGGAGTTCGTCGGGACGATTGAGCGTCCTAGACTCAAGAAAGTGAGGTCAAAGTAAATGGTCACGACTCCAAAGGGATACACTGGCCAGTACCTCCGAGTTGATTTGACACGCGGCAAAATAAGCAAACTTCTCCTATCCCGGGAACTAGCCCGCAATTATATCGGTGGCAGTGGGCTGGCAGCCCGTATCCTCTACGATGAGGTCTCACCAGAGGTCAAACCCTATTCGCCGAAAAATCTCCTGATTTTTGCGACGGGCCCTGTGAACGGAACAGTCTTCCCACCCTCCGGGCGCTACTGCGTGGTCACTAAAAACGCTCTAACCGGGGGCTGGGGCGAGGTCCACTCAGGGGGACACTTTGGCCCAGAGCTGAAATACGCGGGCTACGACTACGTGGTATTCCAAGGCAGATCGAAGGGTCCCGTTTACCTCTCAATCCAAGACGACGAGGTCGAGCTGCGAGGCGCGAAAGAGCTTTGGGGCCAGGATACCGCCGAAACCACAACTAGAGTTAGAGAGGAATTCGGAGATCGAAATGCCCGAGTTGCCTGTATAGGGCCGGGCGGTGAAAGGCTCGTTCGATACTCTAGCATAATCACAGACGAGCATCGCGCGGCAGCTCGTTCGGGAGTCGGTGCCGTGATGGGCTCGAAGCGGCTCAAAGCAGTCGCGGTTCGCGGAACTGGAGATGTTGAGGTGGCTGACTTCGACAAGGTCTGGAAGTTATCGGAGGAGGCCCACGCACGCTACACCGCAGGTACTTGGGGGAAGGCATGCCAGGAATCACTCGGCAAGTACGGGACCACGGGTCTGATTGAAGCCGAGCAGGCAATAGGTAGGCTCCCGACGAAGAACCACTGGACCGGAATGTTTGATTTCGCTGATGAGATTGGGTCAGAAAATATCCGGCGCAACTACCGTAAAACCAGACGCTCCTGCTTCAATTGCCGCATCTGCTGCAAGTATGTATCATACGTGAGTGATGGTCCTTACGCCGGGATCTGGACTGAGGGTCCTGAGTACGAGACTGTTGCGGGTTTTGGCTCCAACTGCCTAAACGCCGATCTCGATTCAATCGTGTACGCGAACTATCTCTGCAACCTCTACGGGATCGACACCATAAGC
>CAZKSL010000054.1:0-6171 GCA_964555495.1 Hadarchaeota archaeon (SeqCode) | reverse complement strand
GGTGTGCCCAAGCGGTTGAGTCCTGGGACATCTGGGTTCTCTTTCCAGTTCTCAGCAAACCACTTTGCGAGACCCTTCACCTTTTCCGGGTCCTTCGTCTCGATTTTCTTCTCTTTTCCCTGCACAGCTATTGCTTTGAGGTTCTTAGATCCCATGACCGCGCCCATTCCTCCGCGGCCATTTACGTCCCTTAGTTTGTTGACGACACATGCATATCGAACGAGTTTTTCGCCTGCCGGACCTATTTGAGCGATCTTGATGTTTTTGTCTCCGAGTTCCTCTCGAATGCTTTCTTGAGCCTCTTTCGTGGGTTTTCCCCATATCTTACTCGCATCTCGGATTTCCGCCTCACCGTCATGAATCCACAGATAAACTGGTTTCTCCGCCTTACCTTTGATGATTACCGCATCGTACCCAGCAAATTTCAACCAGGGTCCCCAGTCCCCTCCTGCTTCTCCCTCACCGTACGTTCCGGTCAGAGGTGATTTGCAGGCGACCGAGAAGCGAGAGAGCCCTGGGAGAAGCGCTCCCGTTATGACACTCGGTGCGAATATCAGTAAGTTGTCTGGCCCAAGAGGATCCGTGTCGGGTTCCAGTTCTTTCAGGAGATAATAAAGAGCTAGACTCCTTCCCCCGATGTACCTCCTGTAGAAAGCATCATCAGGTTCTTCTACCGAGGTCTTCCTGCTTGACAGATCGACACGCAAAATTTTTCCATTATAGCCGTTAGCCATGCTCTTCACCCTGACGATCCCCTCTTGGGTTTGCTAGCGATAAACTCTTCGACCTCCTTCCATTTGGGCATTGATTGGGCACCCATCTTCGTCACGGAAAGGGCCGCAGATGCCGCCGCGAAGTCTGCTGCCTCCTTCGGGGGCATCCCCTTGTAAAGGCAGCTGACGAAGGTCGAGTTGTAGCAATCACCCGCGCCGGTCGTGTCCACCACGTTCTCAATCTTGTAAATGGGTATTCGGTGCTCCCCCTCGGCGGTCAAGAGCATGGATCCATCCTCGCCCATCGTTATGAGGACGACCTCGGGGCCGAAGCCCAACAGTTTCTCTGCCGCTGCCTTAACGTCCTTCTCCTTGGTGAGCTCCAAGGCCCCCATGCGGTTGGGCAGGAGGATATCCGTCATCTTGAGCAAATCCTTAATCGCGTCCAGGCCGTAAACCGCGACGTGCCGCTCTAGGTCGAACGAAACTCTCTTGCCGGCCTCCTTTGCAATCTTCATGCATTTTCTGGTCGCTTCAATGTTCACGGCATCCGTGTGGAATATATCGGCTTTAGCAACGTAATCTGGGATGATCTCGTCCGCTTTGAGGACGTTTTTCTCCATGTATTGGTCCTGGAGGATTTGACGGCTCCCGTGAGAATCCACAACGATGATGTTGACGGGAGATTTTGTGTCCTTTTTCAAAAAGAAATGCTCAACGTCCATGTCGTGGTCTTTGAAGTTTTGAAGTATTTCATGACCATTCGGGTCGTCGCCGGCTGAGCCCATGAATCCGGACTTTACGCCCATCCGCGCCACTCCCACGCAGAAATTTGCTACGACGCCGCCGCACTGTCTCGCGAATTCCTGTATCCAAATTTTATCATCGGGTTCGCAGAACTCCTCGACGATCACAAACTGATCTATCGAGCTCACGCCCAAGCCTATAATTTTCGCGGTCACAGCTCAGCCTCACAAGATTTTTACCATTTCACCTAAATTTGCTCAACTTTAAGTTTTTCGCCTGGAGCGGGAGCCGTCACCTCTAGCGGTGGCAACCTAAATTTTCCCCGTGAGCCACTTCAGGATCTGACATCCGAATTGGAGGTACAGGTTGCCCAACTCGGCCCCTTCTACCTCTTTTCTTTCCTTGCCCCAGTCCACCATTCCGCCTACCCAGTGAGGCGAGAGGTCGGTCGTGAAAGCGAGGGTTCGGCCTTTCCCGTATTTCCCGACCACGAGCAATGGGACTTCTTCCTCAGCCAGCTTTATCCCCTCGACCTTCTCCTTACCGACGGATTCTATCCGCCTCATGGCCAGGAGAACCTCGGCATCAGACTTAGGTTCAACCGCGTTGTACCCGCAAACGGTCGGGGGATCCTCCCATGGCAAATCGCTCAGGATTGGGTGGTCCTTCTGCTTGATTATTCTGAACCCATTTGGGTCGTTGACCCTGTCGTCGCTGGGTGAGCAGTTTACCGGTAGTATCTCCTCAACAGGCGTCCCATGGTAATTTCCATTGGAGCCCGTGAAAGACCACCATCCGCCTATCATTCCCAGCCCCTTGCCTTGTTCCACGTACTTTTTCAACAGCTCCATCTTCTCCTTGCCAATATTTTGGGCTGGGGCGTCACTTATCACGACGGCATCGTATTTCAGTAGCTCTTCAAGCTCCGACGGCATCTCCCCGAGCTTCTCGGGTGCAAAGCGAAGGAAATCGGCCCCGCAATTCTTTGTCACGGCGAGCAGATATCTCGCATACGCCTCGAGTTCACCTAGAATCAACACTCGCATGGTTTACGATAGGGCGCTGAAATTTAAAGGTTTGTGGTGGGGTTGGAAAGGGGAAGCTTGATGATTACTGCTAACCCTAATGAAAAAAAAATAAAAAAGGGGGAAGGGCAGGATTTTACTTGCCCTTCGCGGCCTCGTAGATGCCCCTCAGCGCAACAACCATCGCCGCGGTGCCAACTAGCGTCGTTACGTTCGCTGCAAGCCTGGTGAGCTCAACCGTTATGGCTACTCCCACCAGAGTTATCAGCGTCTGCATTGCCAAGGCGGCGACGATGAATGCAACGGATGCCAGTAGGAACGGGGTCACTTCGCGGGTCGTGATATTAAGGAGTCCAACAATAACTCCCAACACGCCAAGTCCCACGAAGAGCCAACTCGACGGCGTGACAAACGCTGCGACCACTGCTATCAATAGACCAATGTAAAATGCTGCGGGGCCGGCCAACTCCATCGGATTAACTTTTTTTCCTCTTGCCATTTTCAACTCTCCCTTCTGGGGATTATCTTGTTATTTCTGGGGGATTTAAAGGATTTGGTATCGCGGGTACCTAGTGGTCAAATGCCGACAGTCCATTACAAGGGGCAGAAGTTTCGGGCCGTGCAAGGGATCTACGAGCCGGCGGAGGACACCTTCCTGCTGGCCGACAACTTAGATGTCCGCGAAGGTGAGCGCGTCCTAGAACTAGGAACCGGCTGCGGCCTGCTGGCAATCCAAGCGGCGAAATCTGGCGCGAGAGTCGTGGCGACGGACCTGAACCCCGCAGCGCTCGAGTGCGCTAGAAGTAATGCGCGCGCCAACGGCGTCTCTAGGCAAATCAAGTTCAGGCTCGGCGACCTATTTGAGCCAGTAAAGGGCGAATGCTTCGACCTGATTGCCTTTAATCCCCCCTACCTGCCAGTGCCTCGCGAGGAGGAACTCGGCACCTCCCTCGACCGCGCCTGGGAAGGGGGCCCCGACGGAAGGGCTGTCATCGATCGGTTTCTGGATGGGCTTCCCGAGCACCTGAAACCTCAGGGTAGGGCCCTGTTCGTTCAGTCTTCGCTGTCGGATATCGGGAAGACGCTTCGAACGCTGAAGGCAAATGGGTTGCGGGCCGAAATCGCAGCACGCGAGAAGCTGTCGTTCGAGGAGCTCTTCCTAGTTCGCGCCCGAAGATTTTTAGCTCGGTGAGTCCTACAAACGAGGTGGCGTGCTGACATGGGAAAGCGACCCCGGAAGTGGAAGAAGAAAGGGCAAATGCGGTGGAAACATCGCAAGAAGCGCGCGCGCCGGAAAAAGAAACGGTTGAAGCGTAGGAAGGCCTAGCCGAAAGGCTTTTTATTTTTTAACTCTAAGGTTGGATGGATAATCCAACCAACTGGGATGTACATGCTCGAACAGACGATATTTGTGTTGACAGTTCTTGTCCTGGGCCTGTCGCTCCTTGCGCTGATTAGCACATTTAAAAGGGGAGAAATTACAGCGGCGCGGCTCAAAATCGCGGGAAAGATATGGGGCGGCAAGTCGCCCGACGAGGTGTTAGCCAAGCGGTTCAAGATCTTCGTCCTCGTGACTGTGCTACTAATTGCCCTGAGCAAGCTCCTCTACCTCGGGGGCGTGACTTTCCCTAACTTTGAGCTAATTATCCCAACTCTCGTCGTGGTTGGATCTTTCTCGCTTTACTGTGGCTCCAACAAATTCTGGCGGAGGGTGACCCGGTATTTCGGCCTGATAGCGCTGATTAGCGTCTTTCTCATAGACATCTACTTCTGGGGCTTCCGCACGATCTACCTGTTCACCTGGTCGGGCTTCATCTTCTGCTGGATGCTCGGGATGCGGCACAAACTTTCCATGTTCGATCGGTTCACGAAGCTGCTCTACCGCACCGTTCTCACGGCCGCAGCGGCAATCATCTTGTTCGACATTTACACCGCCTTCGGGTGGGCGGCCGTGACCGGGTCTGGAGTAGGCGCGGTCTTCATTGCCCAGATCCCATTCACCCTCTACCACCTCGCCTCGCTGATATTCGTCCCGCCCTTGGTAGGGCTCGGAAAGCTGATGGTGAGGGTCAAGGTTCCCGCTCGGGTGGCGGTCGCGGCGAGAAGTCAGGTTAGAACCCAGGAACGTTGGTGAAAAAGGAGGCATGTAAGTGAAGAAGAGAAAAAGTAGAATAATCGGTCGGGTCGTGGAGCTCCTCTTGGTGGCGGGGTTCCTCTGCTTCGCCGGCGGTTACGCGGTTGCGGGCGGAGTGAAGGGAGAGATCGAGCAGTACACCTACGGCGAGAACATCTCGGTTAACGTCGAAATCTCGGACCTGGGGGTCGACCAAGAGCTAAAACTCTACAAAGGCATGACCCCGTTCGACGCCCTCCTGAGGGTGGCCAGCCTGAAGACCGAGTACTACGCCAGCATGGGGGCGTCCGTAGTCACAGAGATTGGCGGAGTCGCGCAGAGCTGGGGCTTCAAGGTAAACGGCGAGGTCCCGGTCACTGGAATGCAGAACTACCAGCTCCGTGACGGGGACAACCTCGAGCTGTACGAACTCCAGTGGTAGCTAGGAGATGGCTCGGGCGGCCGCCTTCGCGCCTTCCTCAGCCTTTGCTGGGTCCTGAGCTGTCCCTATGATGATCACGTCTCTCTCGCGAGGGTTGAAGGTTTTTACGAGCATTTCTGCCAGCTCCCTCTCGACGCGCGCAAACTCATCTGGAAACTGAATTTTACCGCGTCTGAAGACGAGGACCGTTGCCCCATCGGCGCCTGCCTTGATTGCCTCGTCCCTCTGCTCGATACCACGTTTGACTTTGGACGCCGCACCCCTGACCAAGGTCGCGATGTCCACCCTGCCGACCGTCAGGCCGCCTGCATCAACCTGCACGAATTTTCCCGCCTTAGCCCTAATCCTTTGTCTACCCCTGGCCGTGAGTTCGTGGCCCCTTCGCGAGGACTTGACCAAACCATCGCGCTTCAGCCGGTCGAGGATGGTTCGGACGCTCCCCTCCCCGATACTCAGTTCTTCAACCAAGCGCTTCCTCCCGATCGGTTCGTTCTCAGCAATCAGCTCTAGGGCTCTACGAACTTGCGTCTCGGCGAAGCGTGGCAGGGGCCCGACAGCGGGCATATATCACATCACCTGAACCAGAATCGTCTTCTGAACGTGCATGCGGTTCTCGGCCTGGTCGAAGACGACTGACTGGGGGCCATCGATTACCTCGGCCGCGACCTCCTCGCCCCGGTGGGCTGGCAGGCAGTGCATGAAGATTGCGTCCGGCTTCGCCTCCTTCAAGAGCTTTAGGTCGACTTGGTAACCCTTGAAATCCCTGAGTCTGCGCTTGCGCTCCTTCTCTTGGCCCATCGAGGTCCAGACATCGGTGTAGATAACATCGGCACCAGCCACGGCCTTGCGCGGGTCCGTGATTACCTCCACCTTGACCTTGCGCGCCTTGGCGTCCCGCTTCGCCTGCTTCAGAACCCCTGCATTTGGAGCGTAGCCCTTTGGGGTTGCGGCAGAGATGTCGACCCCGGCCTTCGAGCACCCGAGCAGCAGGGAGTTGCAAACGTTGTTCCCGTCCCCGACGTAGGCGAGCTTCAGGCCCTCCAGCTTCCCCTTCTTCTCGCTAATCGTGAACAGGTCGGCCAGCGCTTGGCAGGGGTGCAGTAGGTCCGTGAGCCCGTTGATGACCGGCAC
>CAZKSL010000053.1:0-6382 GCA_964555495.1 Hadarchaeota archaeon (SeqCode) | reverse complement strand
TCCCAATCCAGCGTGGGAGTGCTGTCGTTGGTGTGGAGCCCGTTGGATGGCGCGTGTAAGTCGGGAGTGTTGGGTAGTTGCGTGTCTACGATGAAGGTCCGAGCAGAAGTTTGATTCTCATTCCCCGCGAGGTCCCGCGCCGTTATTTTCCAATAATACCCCCCATCCGAGAGGGTGGAAGTGACGTAGGCAGACTCACTCGCCACCTTGTTAATCACCGGCGATGTGAAATTCTCATCGTTATCAACGAGGACTGTGTAATTCTCGGCCCCGGTCACATCCGTCCAATCCAAACTGACCGTTGCGTTGTCGAGGTAGGCCCCATTCTCAGGAGAGGTTAGTCCGGCCTCCCCGGGCGCGGTGGTATCCAAAGTGAACACCCACACGGAGGACCAGGGGCCAACATCACCGTTGTCCTCCCCACCCCTGACGCGCCAGTAATATGTACCGTCCGACACCCCCGCTTCCACGGAATTATCCCTTATGTCGTGGACGCCCACCGTCAAGGCGCTCGGAAACCCGGCGCCGGTCGAGTACTGCAACTCGTAATTGTCTGCTCCCGAAACGCTCGTCCACGTGAAAGTCGGGGTGGTGCTCACGAGCGCGTTGTCGGATGGGGAGGTTAGGGTCGGCGCGGACAAGCTGGGCGATGCCACGGCCGAGGGGCTGAGCTGGATCATGAGAACGCCCGCAAGAGCCACCAATAATGCTACCCTGAGCCCCCGTATGAACCTCATTTTTTGTTCCAGCCCCTACAGCCCCTATAATATAATTGGGCAAAATAAAATGAATCTTTTTGCCTTTCTTCGGCGGTGAAAAAATCAAGCTTGCCAACACATGAGCACTGCCGCTCACCAGAACTTCATGCGTTTCTTTATTTTCGACATCTTTTTGGAATATTTCTTGCCGGAAATCGTGAGCGTCAAGCCAACGGCGATTCCGATCGCTAGCCCCCCTCCCACGCCCCATGCGAGCAGCGTCGAGACATGCCCCCCGTAAGTTCCAGAGATGGAGTTCACGGTGCTCATGAACGGCACGGGCACGGTGACGGTGGAAGGTCAGACGCTGGCGGCGCAGATCTCGACGACCACCACCGGGACCAGGTGGTACTCGGACTCGGTGAGAAATTTCGTGAAGGAGGTGTCGGATTCGACAATGATGCTGACCATCCTGGGGCAAACGGCGACGACGGAGGCTCACGGCGAGATGGAACTGGCCGGCTACAGCCTCGGCGGGTGAGCAAGTTCTAAAAGAATGATATCCCAGACAAACTTGTGGGGGCGTAAAAGTGAAAAAGTCGGCGAAGGACGAACGGGTCAGCACGGGCATCGCGGGCCTCGACAAGCTGCTCAAGGGTGGCATCCTCAAGGGCCACTCTTTGCTGTATTTGGGGCCCCCTGGCGCCGGGAAGACCTCTTTCGGTCTCGCCTTCATCTGGGACGGGCTCCGCAGGGGTGAGAAGTGCGTGGTGATAACCCTTGAGGAGGACAAGGAGGCGCTGGTGGAAACCGCCGCCCATTACGGCTGGGACTTCGGGACCTACCTCAGGAACCATCGCCTCGCCATAATAAACATGGACCCGACGGACCTCCAGGGCACTACCAAGCTCCTGCGCGAGGAGTTCCCCAAGGTGCTGAGGCTCTTCGAGGCGGGCCGCGTCTTGGTCGACCCGCTCTCGATATTCGAGCTGCTGTTCACCGACTACGGGCAGAAGCGCCAGCGGATATTCGAGCTCGCCCACCTCATCAGGCAGAGCGGGGCCACGGGGGTCTACACCGCCGAGGCCAACCCCGTCAACCCGGCCCAGACCAGGGACGGGATCATAGAGTACGCGGTCGACGGGTTCATCTCCCTGAGGTACATCGAGCCGAAGCGCGGGGCGCTCAAGTACGCGGTGCGGGCGGTGAAGATGCGCAGGTCCGACCACTCCAAGGAGCTGTGCGAGTTCGAGATCACGAACAAGGGGCCGAGGGTGTACCCAAACCGGAAGGCCAGGCTCGAGTACGACTGATCTCTAAATCTATGGCGTTCTGAGCCCGGGGGAAAGGGTATTATTTCTGGGGGCAAATATCCCTACCGAGCGTGAGTCAGATGATCGAGGTACTTTACGTGATACCGGGCATCATTTCCATATTTGTCCCGGGCTTCCTACTCGGCCTGCTCTTCTATCCGGGGCGGGGCGACCTCGACTTCTGGGAGCGCATCGGAGTGAGCTTTGGGCTCGGGGTCCTCGCGCTGGTGTTCATTTCAGTCATCCTGGCCCAGCCCGGCCTGAAGGCTCTGACGGCGGGGCCGTTTTTCGGGTCGGTCGCGGCGCTCTCGGCGGTATGCGCGATTATCACTTACTGGCGGGGCAGCCTGAAGTGGGTGATCGCTCTGGTCAGGAAGCTCAGGCCCAAGCCGAAGGCGCCGGGACCAGAGGAACCCAAACCCGAGCTGCCCGAGGAGGCAGTCCCCGCTGAGGAATCAACTCAAGAGGGGTAGGGCGGTGTTCAGGTATAAGCAGGTCATCGCCGCCAGGAAGGATTTGGGAATGAGCCCCGGTAAGCTCGCGGTGCAGGTGGCTCACGGCTCCCTCGCGGCGGCCGAGCGGGCCAGGGAGGATCACCCCGGGTGGTTCGAGGCCTGGCGAGGAGAGGGCCAGAAGAAGGTAGTGGTCAAGGCCTCGGACGATTCGGAGCTGCGGGAACTTCACGAGATGGCAAAGGGGCTAAAGCTGTCGTGCGAGTTGATCCAGGACGCGGGGCTCACGGAGCTTCCGCCCGGGACATCGACCGTGCTGGCCATAGGCCCGGCCCCGAACGACCTCGTGGACAAAATCACGGGCGACCTGCCGCTGTGGTGATGTGTGATGAGGATCCGGGAGCTTGGAGAACGGGCGTTGGTCGATCTCGCGCGCAGGATTTGCACCCCTGGGCCGCGCGTGCGGGTCGGGATAGGTGACGATGCAGCCGCGATTGACATAGACGGCGATTACCTCGTGGCGACGACCGACATGCTGATTGGCCGGGTGCACTTCCCATCCGGAACCTCGGCCAAGCACATGGGGCACAAGGCGGTTGTCGTCAACCTGAGCGATCTCGCGGCGATGGGGGCAAAGCCCCTCGGCCTGGTTTTCTCGGTCGGTCTCCCCCGCGGGATTGAGGCGGACTTCGTGAGGGACCTTCTCAAGAGCATGGACGCGAGCGCCCGGAGCTATGGGACTCACCTGGTGGGCGGTGACCTGAACGAGAGCGACGACATAATCATCTCCGGGACCGCCTTCGGCACCGTCCCGAAGGGCCAGTTGCTGACGCGCTCCGGGGCCAGGGTCGGGGATCTGGTCGCCGTGACGGGAGAGCTGGGCGCCGCGACGGCAGGCTTGAAAATCTTGCTTGAGCAACTTCCCCGGAGGGGCTACAAGAAGTTGGTGACGGCAAGCGCCAGCCCCACGGCGAGGTTACGCGAGGGCAGATTTCTGGCCGAGAGCGGGTACGTGACGTCGGCGATAGACGTCACCGACGGGCTGGCGGCAAACCTCTGGCAGATATCGCGCATGAGTAAGGTCAAACTCTCGGTGGGTTACGAAAAGTTGCCGATCAACCCTCTGGTCAGAAAGTTCGCGGCCGAGCACGGGTTTGATGAGCGAGACTTCACCCTCTTCGGCGGCGAGGACTTCGAACTCCTGTTCACCGTGCGGAAGGAAGGGTGGAGTAAAGTAAAGCGGGGGCTCGCGCGCCGCGGCACGAAAGCATCGGTGATCGGCGAGGTTGCACGCGGACGGGGAGTATACCTTCAGACCGAGCAGAAGGCGGAAAAGATGCCGGATCGCGGGTACGAGCACTTCAGGTAATCATTTAAGCGATAATTCTTAGGCGCAAGGGGGCAAAAGCAAAATCGTCATATGCGCCGGGTTGGATAGTGCAGTGGAGGATTTGATGTGAGTTTGCGGGATGAGCTAGAGAAGCTGAACGCCCAGGAGAAGAAGGTTCTTTTAGCGCTCCAGGAGCTAAGCCGCCGTGCAGGTGTCGAAGAGTTAGAAAAGCAGGCGTGTCTCGATCACGCGGCCGTCATGCGGGCGGCACTGAGTTTGGGTCAGAAGGGGATGGCCGAAACATCGGAGAGGTCGTGGAGGGCGGCGTCGCTCACGGAGGAGGGCCAGACCTACATGCGAAAGGGCCTACCAGAGCGCCGCATGCTGGCAGCGATTTTGAAACATGGCCCGAATGATATCGAGGCGGTCAGGAAGCGCGCGGGGCTGACCAGAGAGCAGGCTGAAATCTCACTTGGGTGGCTCAGGCGCAAAGGCTGGGCCGAGTTTGCTAAGGAGAAGGAGGAGACAGTTCTTAGGCCAACCAAGGCCGGCGAGGAGGCTTTGGACAGAAAGGCGGCGGATGAACAGTTGCTTGAGAAGCTCGCGGGTGTCGCGGGCCTCGCCGTGGACGAGCTCACGCCCGATCTCAGGAAGACTGTCGGCGCTCTGAAAAATCGCAATCTCATCAAACTGAAGGAGGAAACCCAGCGATCTCTCAGCTTGACCCCCAGAGGGGAGGAGGCTCTCGAGTTGGGGGTCGAGATGGAAGAGGAGGTGAGCCAGCTCTCCCACGATTTGCTGGTGAGCGGGAAGTGGCGGGAAGTGAAGCTCCGCCCTTACGATGTCACCGCCCCAGGTCCGCAGGTCTACCCTGGGAAGGTCCACCCCCAGCAGCGGGTCATCGACGAGCTCCGGGAAATCCTACTCGAGATGGGGTTCGAGGAGATTAAGGGGGTGCTTGTCGAGTCCGAGTTCTGGAACTTCGACGCGCTCTTCCAGGCCCAGGATCACCCGGCCCGGGAAATCCACGACAGCCTCTCCCTATCAAAGCCGGCGCGCGCGAGGCTCCCCGCGAAGCTCGTGTCATGTGTGGCGAAGGCTCACGAGCGAGGCGTGGCCGGTTCTCGAGGGTGGGGCTACAAGTTCAACCCAGAAATCAGCTGCAGACCGGTCATGTGCTCCCAGACCACCGCTGCCACGGTGCGGTACCTCGCGAGCCAGCCGAAGCCCCCGGTCAAGGTGTTCTGCATCGAGCGCGTATACCGCCACGAGAAAATAGACTACAAGCACCTCGCTGAGTTCTACCAGGCCGAGGGGATAGTGATGGACCCGGGGCTGACTTTTCGCGACATGCTTGGGTATCTGAAACAAATTCTGGTCAAGATGGGAATCCCAAAGGTGAGGTTCAGGCCGGGATACTTCCCCTACACGGAGCCATCCGTGGAGGCGGACGGGTACTTCCCGGAGAAGCGCGAGTGGATTGAACTCCTCGGCGCCGGGATGTTCAGGCCCGAACTCCTGAGGCCCCTCGGGATTCGTCACCCGGTTCTCGCTTGGGGCATCGGGTTCGGCAGGCTGGCGATGATAAGGCTCGGGATCGAGGACATGCGCGATCTCAACTGCAACGACTTGGAGTGGTTGAAAAAGCATCCGCTGGTGTAAACCATGCCCACGATAACCGTTAGCGTATCCGATTTGAAAAGGCTTCTCGGCAAACGGCTCGGCACGAAGAAGCTCTGCGACCGCCTGCAGATGCTCGGGGTCGAGGTTGAGGAGACCACCGGCGACGAACTGAAGCTCGAGGTCCCACACAACCGCCCTGACCTGCTGGGAGTCGAGGGCGTGGCGAGGGCCCTGAAGGGTTTCCTCGGGATCGAAACGGGCCTTCCAAAGTACAAGTTGCGAAAGGCGAGGCTCAGGACGGACGTGGACCCCAGCGTTCGTGGGATCAGGCCGCACATAGTGGTGGGGGAGGTCGAGGGAGTTAAACTCAACGATGCCAGCCTCACGGCGCTGATGGATATCCAGGAGAAGCTCCACCTCACGCTCGCGCGCGACCGGAGCAAAATTTCCATCGGAGCATACGATCTGGACAAAGTCGAGCCGCCAATCCGGTACACCACGACCCTGCCCGATGCGATTAGGTTCGTGCCACTGGATTTTGACCGCGAGCTGACTCCCGCTCAGATTCTGCGCCAGCACCCGAAGGGAGTGGATTACGCGCACCTTCTTCGCGGGTTCAGCCGCTACCCCCTGCTGGTGGACTCGGAGGGTCAGGTGCTCTCGATGCCGCCGATCATCAACAGCGAATCCACACGCGTGACCGAGCGCACCAGGCGGCTGGCGATTGACGTGACCGGGATCGACGAGCAGCTGGCGGGGCAGGCCCTGACTGTAATCATGACCGGACTCGCTGAGCGGGGGTTCAAGCTCCGAGCGGTCAGGATTCGACGCCCGGGCCGCAGTTTCAGCACCCCGAGCCTCCGGACCACCCGGCGCCGCATGAGCGTAGAACGAGCGAACCAGACCATCGGGCTGAGCCTCAAGTCCGGGAAGATGGCACAGATAATGAAGCGGATGCGTTACGGC
>CAZKSL010000052.1:0-6399 GCA_964555495.1 Hadarchaeota archaeon (SeqCode) | reverse complement strand
ACGCAGAGGAGGAGGACCGGCGGGCCGCGGAGGAACTCCAGAAGCGCTACGTGAAGTTCGCTGCGGAGATCGGGTGCAAGTACTGCAACACTCACCCGGGCGTCGTCCCATTTTACCACGCGACCGGCAAGTACTTCGAGAAGGTACGCGCGAATTTGATTAAAACTCTGGTTGAGCTCGGGCGGCTGGCGTCGGACAACGGGATCGCCTTCCACTTGGAGAACAACACAGCCTTCGACTCGGTGTTTGTCGAGCCGGAGGACTTGATTAGCTTGGTCCGCGACGTCAGGCAGGAGGGCGTCGACATCTACTTTAACTTTGACATCGGCCACTGGTTCACCCGCGCCGACGCTGGCAAGGATATTCCGAATCCACCCGAAGCAGTGATGGACAAAATTCCTGGCGAGCTGGTCAAGGAACTGCACCTCAACGACTACATCCCGGGAAAGAAGATATTCCACCCGCCACTTCACGAGCAGTCGGGCCCGCTCAAGCGGGAGAACCTAGAAAGGTATGCCGAGATGGTGAAGCGGATGGGTGCAGAGTTGATATTGGTCGAGACGGCGTTCAGGACCAAGGAGCAGGTCGAGCACCGCGACGAAATCCTGCGCGAGGAGACAGAGTACTTACGAAGCTTGCTCGGGTGATTTCGTGCCGAACGTCTTTTTGATCGGCAGGCCCGGTTGCGGGAAGTCCGCCGTTTATCGGGTGATAGAGGAGCGCTTGCGCGCGGAAGGATTTACGGGTGATATCAAGCGCGTTGACGACTTTCCGGTACTAAAGGAAATTTTCGATACGGATACCGGGCATAAACGGCACCGACCAGCTCCCGGAGGAGGAGTGAAGGTTACGGACGACACGGTTTGGGACGATCTCTCTCTCGCGCTCAACGAGCAGGCTCTTGAGCTGCAGGCGCCCGACCGGCTGTTGTTGATCGAATTCTCGCGCGACAACTATGTTCGCGCATTCAAAAACTTTAGCTCGGAGGTCTTGAAGAACTCACTGATAGTTTACATTGACTGTCCGTGGGACGTATGCTGGGAGCGAAATGCCCGCCGCGCGCGAGAGGAGAAAGGACTAGACGCGCACCTAGTCTCTCGCGAGGAGATGGAGAAAACCTACGCGCGCGACGACCACGATGAGCTATCGCAGCACGTTGACGCGCCGATTCTCGTGGTACAAAACTCAGAAGATAGTCTGGAGGTACTCAGAGAGAATCTAAGGAAAGTCTCAGAGGAGCTGCTGAAGTTAGTTAGATCCGCCGAAGATTGAATAGGACTTTTAACCGACGATGGCATAAATCGTTGCGGGCGTCTTCTTTGGCTAAGAGGGGACTTTCATTCGAACCCATATGGGCAGACTCACTGGGCGCCAAGACCTCGTGCACCTTGGTCGAGACGCCTGACGTCAAGATTCTTATCGACCCCGGGGCCGCAGTGATGCAGCCGAGCTTCCCGGCATCCTGGGCAAAGAAGCTCTACTGGGAGGCCCAGGCGATGCGGAAGATCAAGCGCGCTAGCCGGAGGGCAGACGTGGTCGTGATCTCCCACTACCACTACGATCACTTCACTGACTTTGACCGCGACCTTTACAAGGACAAACTCCTCCTAGTGAAAAACCCGAACGAGTACATCAACGACTCCCAGCGGAAGCGAGCGGAGCACTTCTTCGGGAATATCTGCAAGCACTTTGGTGACACGAAGCTCGAGGGACTGCTTCGGAAGCGCGAGCACAAGAAGTACGGCGATCCACTCGAGCAAATCCCCCGCGCCCGGGAGAAGGACTTCGGCGACTACAACTCTCGGCGCAGAGAGCTCTTCAGGAAGGGCCAGAAGTGGTTCCGAAACCGGGTCAAGAACTGGAACTCGAAGAAGGTGATCCCAGAGCTAAAGTTGGGGGACTTGGAGGTCAAGTTTGCAGAGGACCGCGAGCTGAAGCTTGGTCGGACCAAGCTCAGGTTTACCCGCCCGCTCTTCCACGGGATTGAGTTTTCCCGCGTGGGCTGGGTATTTGCAACGATTATTGAATACGGTAAGGAAAAGCTTATTCATTCATCAGACTTGGACGGCCCCATAATCGAAGATTACGCCGACTGGATCATCCAGGAGAAGCCGAACGTGCTGTTTCTTGACGGTCCTCTCACCTACATGCTGGGCTATCTGACATCTAAAATAACATTAAATCGCACGATCGAGAACGCGACCCGGATAGTAGAGAAGGCGCGCACGAGACTGATGTTTTACGACCACCATCTCCCCCGCGAGCCGAGGTTCAGGGAGCGGACAGCGAAGGTCTGGGAGACGGCAAAGGAGAGGCGGAAGAAACTCCTGACGGTTGCTGAGTTCTTGGGGAAAAAGCCGGTAGTTCTCAAATAATCAGGCGGAAGTCTTAAGCCCAGGGTTTAATCAATTAAACCTTTGTGAGACGATGCTAGACATCATCGGGGCCCGGGCCCCCATGCGAATCTTGGAACTCTTCTGCAGAAATCCGGAGGCGAATTTCTACTCGAAGGAGATTGGTCAGAAGTTGGGGCTCTCTAAGGCCACCACTATAAAGTGGTTGAAGCGCCTGACGAGGGAGGGCCTCCTAGCCGAGACGCCGAGCGGGAGGAAAAAATTTTACAAGCTGCAGTGGGAGCACCCCTTCTCGAGGCAGGTTCGCGTGCTCTTTACACTGTCAGAGTTGGCTCTTGTCCTCAGGGGTCTGAGGGATCTTCGAGGCGCCTACTTGGTCGGGGCGGCGGCGAGGGGGAGCGATGCTCCGGATAGTCCAATCGAGCTCCTCGTCTTGACTCGCGCTGACCAGAAATACATCAGGGAAGCTTTGGAGAGGGTTTCGAGAAAGCTGGGGAGGCTGATTGAGTCTCGCGTGATGACTCCGCTCGAGTACGCGGAACTCTCGAAGAAGGATGGGAACCTTCACGAACGCTTGGAGCGGGAGAAAATTAGGCTGATCGGAGCCGAAGGTGAGCGCTGATGAAACTACGCCCCGAGTGCATCCCCTGTCTTCTTGAGCGCGCCGGCGACCAAGTGAGGCTCGCGACTGATGACGAAAACCTGCAGTTCGAGGCCCTCTCGGAGTTCATCAAGTTTCTAGCTGAGAATATCTCAAAGGACGCGATGCCCCCGCCTCTCGGTTCCGAGAGGAACCGCATAATAATGAGAGTGACCTCGAACCCCAACCCCTACGCGGGGCACAAGAAGCTGAGCAACGAGGCCGCGGAGAAACTTCGTCCTCACGTTGAGCGCTTGGTGCAGGAAGGCGAGAGTAGGGAGGAGAAAATTAGGCGCGCTCTGGTGGCATCAGTCATAGGGAATTCCATGGAGTTTGGCGTGGCTGGCCACGAGTTCGACCCCACGACGTTCAGGCGGGAGTTTGATGAGCTCTTCTCCAGAGGCCTCGGCCACGACGACCTAGACAATATAGTTCCGAAGATTTTGAACGCCAAGGAAATTCTCCTCCTCACGG
Organism: Hadarchaeota archaeon (SeqCode); assembly: GCA_964555495.1. GTDB lineage: Archaea > Hadarchaeota > Hadarchaeia > Hadarchaeales > JAGGTB01 > CAZKSL01. The sequence goes on along the minus strand of CAZKSL010000052.1, from coordinate 2,931 downwards.
ACAACTCCGGAGAAATAGTCATAGATAAAATTTTACTGGAACAAATCAAGGAGACAGGCCCGAAACTTTTTGTGACCGCGAAACCATCACCGGTGCAAGACGACGTGACACTGGATGATGCTCAGGCGCTCGGCATCGATGAGGTTGCAGAGCTTCTCCCGACTGAGGCCTCGGTCGGTGTAGACCCAAACAGGGCCCCCGAGAAACTCCGCCAGAAGTTGAAGACCGCTGATTTGATCCTAGCTAAAGGGATGGGAAACTACGAGACCCTCTCCGAGTTCGAGGACGAGCTGAAAGGGCGGTTGGTCTACCTACTCAGGGCGAAGTGCAACCCAGTCGCGAGCAGTTTGGGCGTGGAGAAAGGGGCGCTCGTGGCGAAACTTGTTTAAAATACATGAACTAAATTGATTGAGGAAAGTTGGAGGCTGGAGATCTTGGCGAAGGAGAAAAAATCTGAAAAAATGCTCGAGATGCTGGACGAGAGACTCATTCGCGGTGAGATCTCCGAATCTACGTATAAGGAGCTTAAGGCCAAGTACGGCGCAAAGTTGGAAGAACCTGTGGAGAAAGCAAACGTCTGCCCAAGCTGCGGCACGGAGTTGGAGCCAGGTGCTAAATTCTGCGCGAGCTGTGGTGGGAAAATAGGGGCTGTTGAGAAGGCGGCTGCAGCCCCGGCAGCACCTGCGGCGGAAAAACCTGCAGGAAAACCGGCGCCGAAGCCCGGGAGGACCCCATGGGGGGAGTGCCCCATATGCGGCGGGGAGTGGCCGCCCGAATCAGATGAGTGTAAGAAATGTAAGGCTACGGCGTTGGCATCGCACCAAATCCACAAAAATCGCTCGTTGCTCGCGCTGGGGCCGCGCGGGAAAAAGCCCAAGGGCTTCGCACACGCCCAGTACGGGGCGCAGAGGGTCGCTTTCTTGATAGATTGGTTGCCAGCCAGTGAGTTCTCCGGCGGAGCCGATCTTACCAAAAAATATAAAGATGGGACTAATGATCACGCCACATTCAAACTGAAAACTGGGGAGTGGGACGTACACTTTCATAGTGGGATGACCAGCCCAGAAAAAATGTTGGACTTTTTTGCTCATCCGTTGAAGGCTCCGGCGAAATCCGCGCCGAGTAAATCCGCTAAACCGGTGGGGCAATACTGCTCGAAGTGTGGCGCCGAAATCCCGCCCGGCTCGAAGTTCTGCCCCAGTTGCGGTGCTAAAGCAGGATCTTAGAGGAGGGATGGCAAGATGTACTGGATTGTATGGTTCTTCCCGATCTGGATCGTCATAGGAGTTATTCTCTGTGTATGGGTCTACAGGGACGCTAAGGCACGAGGGGCGGACGCGACACTCTGGCTGGTCATAGCGCTGCTGACGGGGATCATAGGCTTAATTGTATGGTTGGCGGTGAGGCCGGGGGAGGGAGCTCCCCGGACTGCCGCGAGGTCTGCACCTAGCACCTGCCCCCATTGCGGTGCGGCGCTGACCTCTGGCGCAAAATTCTGCACGAGTTGTGGGAAAAAGCTAGAATAGGGAGATTTCAAACAAGGCTTTAAGTGTATAAAGTATGATAGTCGGCTGGGATTAAAGTGAAACAAAAGAGAATCTCTGCAGTAGGTATGGTGGTTATCACAACGCTTTCAGCTTTGATTGTATTTGCATCGCCTGGAGTGGCCCAAGCCAAGCCAGATGCGAAGCTTGATCTCGTCTTTTGCCTTGACATCACGGGCAGCATGGTGGACGACATCGATGCCGTGAAGGATGCAGCCGAAAACATAGTTAATCAGATATCAGTGGGCGTATCGGACTACAGGGTGGCGATTATCGGCTACAGGGACTTCGGAGATACCACAATGTTTGAGGACTACTCCTTCTCGAGTAACAAAAGCTCCATCATAACAAACATTAACGCACTGTCTGTTACTGGCGGAGGGGACACACCTGAGGCAGTATACGAGGCTCTGATCCGGGCTATAAACAATGAAAACAATTGCACAGGCGGCTGGAGGGATGGCGTCGCTAAGATAATCATACTCATGGGAGACGCACCCCCTCACGAGGAGAACGATGGCGCAAATTATCAGTACACCCTGAGCGACGTAATAGCTGCTGCAGAGGCGGTTGATCCGGCGATTGTCTACTCAATAGTAGTTGGCGACGATGCCACCACCAATACCAAGTTCGGAGCACTTTCTACGGGGACTGGCGGTTCGAAGTTCACTGCCGAGACCGCAGACGATGTAGTCGAGGCAATTGAGAGCGCGGTAGAAGAGGCAGTAGAAGAGGCGCAAGCAGGAGGAGGAGCAGGATCTGACTTGACGCTCGTCATCGTAGGTGTCGTCGTTGTCGTAGTGGTAGTGGGGGCAGTGATTTATTTCAGCCGGGTCCGAGGAAGTGCCAGGCCTTCGCGCTGGACGCCCACCCGAAAATAAATGTCCGGACAGGGCTAACGCGAGCCACCGATTGCGCGGATTGTCAATGATACTGCCAGTGCTAGCCGGGTTATTCCGAGGGAGTTTTGACCCCCCGCAACGCTTTAATACGCACTGTTCCTCCTAACCATCGGGGGTTGGACTGAGGCTTCTAGTAGTCGCGGACTTCCACGGGAAGTCCAGTGCGGACGACAGCTTGGCGAAGTTTCTCAAGCGCGGCTATGATTTGTTGATTATGCTCGGTGACTTTACCCATCTTGGCCCTGAGTCCCAAGTCGAGGAGATTCTCTCGCGAGCAGAGGAGGTCAAGATCAGGACCCTAGCGGTTCCCGGCAACTGCGACCCGAAACCCGTCCAACAGGTGTTGGAGAGGCACGGGATCAACCTTCACTCCAAGAGTGTCGAGGTCGATGGCTTGACCTTCGTCGGGCTGGGCGGGTCTAACACGACTCCCTTCAACACGCCATTCGAGCTTAAGGAGGGTGAAATCGAGGAGGAGTTAAGCG
>CAZKSL010000051.1:0-6494 GCA_964555495.1 Hadarchaeota archaeon (SeqCode) | reverse complement strand
CCACGGTCTTGTCCAGTCGCTCGAGAAGTTTGATTTTCCCGTTGAAGTCGCCGTCGTGGGCAGCCTCGTCGAAGCCCTTCACGTGTAGGATGACCAGGTCGTGATTTCTGAGTTCCTTGAGGACGGCCTTCCGCTTTGCGTCCAAGTCGGTGTCGAGCCCTCCTGTCACCCCAGCGACTTCACGGACGTCCATACCAATCATCCGGCAGACCCCTTTCACCAGGGCCGCGGCTGCCACGCACGAACCCTTGAGGCCAAATTTCTCTTGGAAGGGCTCTAGGTCTGGGGCCACCCCGGCGCCGCGAAGAAGCAGGTAGTTCGCCGGTAACGATCCCTCCTTGACGCGCTTTTGATTCAGGGGGTGCCTACTTAGTATGCGTTGGGCCTCCTGGGTGAATTGATTGAGGAGCTTGGCCGTCTTCGAAGCCTCCTTAGCCCGCGCCTCTACTTTTCGGACCTTGACCCCGATTTCGTGTGGGTCGGAGTCGGTCACCTCGTGCGACAGACCTTTGCCGCGGAGGACCAGTGCAGCGCGGTGGGCGACAGTGCTCTTGAAAATTGTTTCCACACCGCGGAGCTTGATTTTCTTAAGGTCGGCCTCCAGCTCGCTCGTGTCTTGGATGCGTCCAGCCCGCCGGTCCTTGACCACCAGCTTGTTGTCAACGGTCGCGTAGTTCACGCGGAGCGCGATGTCCCCGGGCCTCAGCTCGATCCCAGCGCCAGCAGCCTCGAAGGGTCCCCTCCCAGTGTAGACCTCGTATGGGTCGTAGCCCAAGAGAGCGAGGTGGGCAGTGTCGCTTCCCGGCGGGACGCCCGGGGCTATTGTATCCATCATGCCACATATCCCGCTCTTTGCCAACTCGTCCAGGTTGGGCTTTCGCGCGACCTCGAGCGGAGTGCGCTTCTTAAGCTCCGGAACCGGGCGATCAGCCAGCCCGTCGGAGATTAGCACGAGTGCCTTCAAACTTCAACCCCCTATCCACGAGATGTTTTGGCCAAGAAAAGGGTTACGGGGGAAGGAATAAACAGATAAAGTAAAGTTTAATCTGGGCCCGTAGCGCAGCCTGGATAGCGCGCCTGGCTTCGGACCAGGAGGTCGGGGGTTCGAATCCCTCCGGGCCCGCTCGATAAACAGTAAAAATCCATCAGGCGAGGGTCAGACAATGCCCAGGAAGAAACGGACTGCTCGGAAGACAAAGGTAAAATCCCGGCCCAAGAGGAGGCGCCGACCGCGTAGGACTGGGGGAAAAAGAGTCAGCCTGAGAGTCATGGGGACGCCCAAATTCTTGGCAGCAGCCTGTCTCATCTTCTTGGCGGGGGTGGCCTCAGGTGCGGTGGTCTACTTCGCGGCCCAGGAGTTCTCAGATTCTTTACCGACCCTGTACCTGGAGAACGCCCGAGTGGCTTCGACCCCGATTGCGGCGGTGGACTCGGAGGGCAACGGAGTCATCGCTAGCGTGAGCGTCACGGTCGCCCTGGGGGACGGGAGTGTCTACTACAGCATAGAGCCCAAGGTGCAGGTCGACCTCCAGTACTCCGCTGAGACTGCTGTGGAGGTGGCGGCACCCGTCACTGGAGTAAACCTTGGAGGGTCCGACGTCTCGTTCTCCATAGAAGCGCCAGCCGAGATCGTCGGAGGTCCGAGCGCAGGAGCAGCTATGACCGTGATCACCATCGCGGCCATCGAGAACCGTCAGGTCCGCCCCGACGCGGTCATCACCGGCACTATCCGGGAGGACGGGGGCATAGGTTTAGTCGGTGAAATCCTGGCCAAGGCTGAAGCCGCGGAGGAGGATGGCATGGCGCTCTTCTTGGTCCCCGATGGGCAGTACGTCGAGGTCTACGAGCAGGCGGGTGCATCTTATGGGGTGACGTACAAGTCCATCTCCTGGCTGCAGAGCTACGCGCAGGAGGAGGGATGGGGCCTCCAGATTCAGGAGGTCTCGACGATCGAACAGGCGACCAAGCTGATGCTCCAGTAATTCCACGAGTTTTTCCTTTTATGAGGAAGCATTTTGGACACTTTGTTCCTCGATAGGGAACCAAATAAGGCGCTAATTCGAAATCGATAGCTTTATATCCCTTGATTTTGGAGTATCAACCCCTTCGAAACGGGGGGCAAGGGAGGTGAAAACTTATGGAAGCGAAAACATGGGTGATTATCGGACTTATCGGTGGCGTCATTGCGGCAGCTGGGGTTTTCCTCACGTGGGGATCGGTTTCCGTTACAATCCCAGGCTGGGGAACTGTTGGTGGAAGTTCATCGGGATTGGACATAGCTACAGATGGCAACGAGGTCTACCCCTATCTCGCCTTAGCTGGCGGTGCTCTCGGACTGTTAGGCGGCCTCGGAGCGTTGAGCGGACGTAAGGGACTTGGTTACCTGCTTCCGTTAGGTGGGATAATCGCCATCGCAGGTGCCGGCTGGGGGTTCGCTGATATCAGTGGAATGACGGGAGTTGACATCGGCTACGGAGTCTACGTATGTCTCGCCGGCGGTGTCCTAGCCCTGCTCGGCTCACTCGGTCTAAAGAAAATGTAGTCCCGCCAAAAAGTCACCCGGCGGAGCTCTATTTTTTATTTTTTCTGACTTCAGGAGAGATGTTTACGTTTATTTTTCGTCTAAGACCTACTAATGTACAGTGGGCCGGTGGTCTAGCCTGGATAAGACACAGGCCTCCGGAGCCTGCGACCCGGGTTCGAATCCCGGCCGGCCCGCCACTAAGGGAAACTAATATGCATGCCCCGTTTTCCAACGGAGTTTTTGCGGCGCGGACCGCTTTTGGTCCATTACGTGCCTATGAGGGTGTCTGTTGGCCCCACGACAAGCGCAATGATATTCACGTCGCCGGCGCCGTAATAAGCGCCGCTAAATGCATAGATCGCTGCTGCATCGTCTCCCTTGGTGTAAACTAGAATACCGTATGCTTCGCTCGAATGGGTATTATCGTATGTCCACCCTGCCGACATGTGTCCCTTGTACCAGGTCATGATCTCGGAAACACTCGCCGAGGTAGTGTATCCCTTGACTTCGACTCCCGACGGCAACTGCGCTTCATACTCGGATGGCAAGCTGTAACCTTGGGCTCCGGGGTACTCCGGCAGACCACCGGGCGTGCCCCCTCCACCCCCTCCAAGGATGAGGTAACCACCGACGCCAGCCACAGCGATGATAACGACGATCACTATCAAGCCAGCGGCACTAATTCCTTTATTTTCCATTTGTCAGCCTCCAAGCAGATAAAATCCCCTTTTAATAAAAAGCCTTCTGGTTTACTGAGACGGAGGCACAAACTCAACCGACGTAGTTCGGGCGCTCCTCGTCGGGCTTCCGCTCGGGGGGCGGCCCCGGCAGCGGAATCGGCGGAGGGATGTTGAGTGTCCGGGAGAGCACCGTCGCTTCGACCAGTGATTGGCTGGTTATCTGCTGCACCAGCGGCCGGGGCGGCTTCTGCTTCTTCTCGTAGCTCTCGCGAATCTGCTTTAGCTCCGACTCCTCGCCTGCCACGAGCGCCTGCCCCTTGAGGCTTATCTGTGCCACCGAGGGGTTGTAGCCGATTGTGACCACGAACGGGACCGCAAGCCCCTCGCCTTTCGGCTCGACCCCCACTATATTCACGTTGGTCGAGATGTGAACCCTCGGCGGGGCTGGCTTCCCGAACTCCAAGAACTTTTCGCCCGAGATGTAGTTGATGTTGACGTTTACGCGGGGCATTCGGACCACGTGATTATTTGGCAGTCATGATTAAAGAGCCTGCTTGAACTGGGCGGAAAAGCCCGCCGCGGAAAGCTAATAAAATCAGGGGTATCTTACTAGTGTTTGTGACCTTATGAGGCCGGTGGCGCGGGAGAAAGAGGTAATCTGTTCCAACTGCAGGCGCTACGTGGGTTCCCTCGAGCGCTGCCCCTACTGCCAGGCAAAGATTCCCAAGCGCCGCGCATACAAGCTCCTGAAGTGGGGTGGTCTGGCCCTCGCGGTCCTCGGCGTCCTCGCGCTCTACGTCGACGCCCTCTGGATTAAGGCCGTGGTGAGGGACGCTCCTCCGCTGTCGCTCAGCGACATCGAGCCGACGATGAACTTCGCCGCCGTAGAGATCACGGGGACGGTCACCGGCGTGAGGTACGAGGAGGACACGAAGTGGATGTCGATTTGGCTCGATGATAACTTTGACGACGATACGGACGCGATTTTCATCCGCATATACGACTCGGAGACCAAGCAGCTCATCAAAAGGGGCAACGTGCCGGGCACGGGGCAGGAGATTAGCATCGTCGGACAGCTGCGCCTGCGTCCGGGGTTCACCCAGCTGATACTAAACGTGGCCGGGGCTTTGGAGATTCTGCCGGAAACCCCCGAGAACGTCAGCATCGGGGAGGTGGTTTCTAACCCCGAGAACTACTTCTACGAGCGGGTCCGGGTTGAGGGCAAGGTCCTTGAGATTGAGACTACTTCGTGGGGGTCGGAAGCCCTGACCCTCTTAGACGTGGCAACGGGCGACGAGTTGACTGTTTATGTCCAGAATTACCCCTGGTTCGCGGGATATGACGATCTCGGGGTGTCAGAGGGTGACACTTTGGAGGTCACGGGGGGCGCGGAACTCTACTATGATGAAGTCCAGCTGTACCCAGCCAACCTAGACGATATTGAGGTGGTAAGCTGATTGAGAGAAATAAAGTAGATGAGAAGGCAGCGCGCTTAGAAGGGAAGAAGTGCCCGGATTGTGGCAGGCCGCTCGGTGACTTAACAGTGTGTCCTCGCTGCGGCACCGATTTGACGAAGAGGACCTCCCACAAGTTCCTCGTGTTAATCTGTGTAGTCTCACTGGTCGGGGGTATGATATTTTATTTCAACGCGGTGTTGGTGGGGGCCTACACGGTCGATATTAAGGACATAGACGAAGGGCTGAATTACGGATTCGTGTGGATAGAGGGGACCGTCTCCAACGGCCCTCAGTACCGAATTTACCCGAGTATCAGGCTCAGCTTCGATGTTAACGACGGCACGGGAGAGATAGAGATCAGGGCGTTTTCATCCGAGGCCGAGTGGCTGGTCGAGGAGAACAAGGTCCCGAGGGTGGGGGATCACGTCAAGCTGTTCGGCACCGTCCGCATTGACGAGGAGTGGGGAGATAAAATCTACCTCGAGAAGCCGGAGGATCTCGAGCTAACACGTCAGGCATCGACAGAGAGCACGATATCAGAGGTTCACTCAGATTATTACAGCGGCGAGAAATTTTTCGCCGTCACGGTTGAGGGGTTGCTCACGGAGCTAAGGGACTACTCGTGGGCCGACATCTACACCGTAGAGGAAGATAATACGGGTACCACTCTTTCAGTTTACGTCGCCTCAGGTCTGGAGTACTTAGGGGGAGAGCAGCCGGAGAACCTGAAGTTATTGTCTCGTCTGAGGATTACCGCAGGGGTCTCGGAGTACAGCAGCCAGCCTCAGCTGGTGCCCAGCAGCTACGATGGGATAGAGGTGATAGGTCGGGAAAACCTCCCGGATGTAGTTTCCTTGGATGAGTTCGAAAATTACAACGGCCAACTCGTCGGCGCGCGCGGGGAGATAGTCTTCACGGAGATGAGCAGCAGCGGCCGCCGTTTGTGGCTGGACAACTCCGAGGATAATGTGGACCCCAGCCCAGTCTGGATATGGAGCAGCGCCTACGATCAGATATCAGAGGGAACTGAGGAGCAGCTGCGTCGCGGTGCAATTGTAAAACTCTACGGCGAGGTCTCGATTTATGCAGGAGAGTGGCAGGTGGAGTTGGCGTCCCCGCCCGAGGTTCAGATTCTAGATAACTCAGGGATCGATAACTACGAGATAAGCCTGGTGGATATTGATACCCTAACCGAAAACAATGCGGGCGATTTCGTCAGGGTTGGGGGGAGTGTTTCCAACGTGACGGGCGACGGGGAAATATTCACGGTAGAGAACAACGCGGGAGAGATCGACGTATCTATAGACGACGCAATTTGGGCACGCATGGCGGATGCAAACAAACCCCAGGAGAACGATGTCGTGGAAATTACCGGCAAGGTGGGGGAGTACTCCGGCGCCCTTAGGCTCTACCCGGGCCTCCCAGATGATATTCAGGTGACCGCATGATAGAGATGATCCTCTTCGCAGTGCTCGGCACCCTGTTCGGGGCCGCAATCTCCTTCCTACCCGGACTGCACGTCTTCAACATCGCGGGCTTCGGCGTCCTACTGTTCGTCACGTTCCCGTTCCTCGGGGCGCTACCCCTGGCCATGATGATGGTGGGGATGCTGGTGGGCTACGGGCTGATCAGCCACGCTGCGTCAACCTTCCTGAGTTCACCTGACGACAGCTTACTCTTCTTCATCATGCCCAGCCAGAAGTACCTCATGCGGGGCAAGGGGTACGAGGGCACCCTACTTCTTGGCATCGGCGGTCTCGGTGGTCTCCTGTTTTTGATTATTCTGATGCCTATTGCTATGTACTTGGTCCCGCCGATTCGAAGGGTTACCAC
>CAZKSL010000050.1:0-6683 GCA_964555495.1 Hadarchaeota archaeon (SeqCode) | reverse complement strand
CAGGTTCGCGCCTCTCAGGTTCGCGTCCTCCAGGTTCGCGCCTCTCAGGTTCGCGTCCTCCAGGTTCGCGCCTATCAGGTTCAGCTTGCCCTTGTTCTTCTCCACGCAGTCTCGGACGCTCTTGTAATTGCCACTTACGATAACCTCGTCCGACCATCTGTTCAGAATTTTAACCTTCACGGTTCATCCCTCCTAGTTTTCCCCCTGTGCGCCCGCCCAGCAAGGGGAGCTAGCCCCGGTGTGCACAGCTGAGGCCCCGATGACGAGCGCACGACATCGAGTCTTACCTCTTTTTGCTGGGCGGATTGCGCGGTGGGATTGTGAATAGAAAGAATATGGCCTCGGCTGACGAGTGCCGCGTTTGTGTCAGCCGAGATATTGTCCGCCATTTCAATCCACCTCACTTCAAGCTTTCTAGCATAGTCTTGAACCGATTGAGCCGTTTTACCGCAAGTTCAATCAGCGGCAGTAGATCCTCTGCCGTTGGTTGGAACTCTATGGAAATCCAACCGAGGTCACCGATGTTCCCTGAGATTGAAATATAGCCGTCCTCGTCGAAACCAAACTCGTCGAAGTCCAAGTCTAGATCCTCGTAATGCAGCTCATGTTCTGCTGCTTCGTCGTCGGAATGCTCTATCGCCCGCTTTTTTGCGGCCGCCCTAGTCTTTTTGAGATAGTCTTCGTCCAAAACCAGTTTTATTGTTCCCATTTTCTCACTCCCTCACCCGCAACCTCTCGGCCCCCGCATCTCGCAGGGTTAAGCAGGTGATCGTGGTGCCCCAGAGGGGTCCGTGTTTTAACCCGCTTACCGAGATTTCGGCTATCCTCGTCAGGTCTGGGGCGCGATGACATGAGGAGAGCTTGACCGAGCGGCACACAGCGCCCGTTGAACTTGTGGGCGAGGCAGTCGAGGCAGGTCATCGGGGTGCCTCCTTTCCAACGATTTCTACTTTGTGGAGCCAACCAAAATCAGGAACTTTGTTAGTGAGTCCAATCTCGACCAACCAATCAATAAACTCATCCGTGTTGCCAAAGTCGCCCTCCGTATCAAACCGAAGGTCGAGAACATTACCGAGGTAGGCTTGGCATAGCGGAGTGAGCCGAACTCTTAACCCGATTGGCTTCGCCTTGAACCATGAGCCGCGCACGACCTCGTAGACTCCCTCGTGTCTGCGCTTTCTAAATGTGGTCGTCTTCTTGCCCTCGCGTATCCAGCGAACGCAGTCGGGCTTGAACCATATCCTCTTAGCCATCGCTACCCGCCCCCGTCTCATCAAACGCTTTTTTGTATTCCGAGAAGTTCGAGACTTCACCGCACCGCAACTCATCAAGGAAATCTTCCCAATCGGAAGCGCTCGCTCCTCCTGCGAGCATAAGTTCCGCGATTTTCTGAATTGTTTTGGGAACTCTAACCATCCTCAGCCCCCCTTCCCCTCGCCTTTTCCCCAAATGCTAGGAATTATGCCCTCTCTTTCAAGCGCGTGGATTACCGAGTGACAAATGCAATCCGACGCGTTCCGCCACTCGATAACTGGCCTATCCCCCCAAGATGTAGGGCGGCTTTCAACGGCCTCTTTTAGAATTTGTATCCAGTCCAGTTGCCAAAGCTTCTCCTGCAATTCTTTCCTGCTTATCATGTCAGGCATCGAGGTAGGTTTCCCCCCCTCGCCTTCGAGAATTGCGCGGAGTGTTTCGGCTTTTGTTTGATGGATTAATGATAACTCTTTGAGCGTCGTTGGGAGATCCTCAAGGTAATCTGGAATTTCACTCAGCCGCCCCCTCAGCCTCGCCTCTAACTCGCCACGATTGGCGCGTATCCCGATCATCAGGTATTTGATTGCCCTCCTCTCGGCCTCGTTCTCCACCTGCGAAAGAACCCATTTCAGATGTTCCTCGTCCGCCGCCTTCAACTCCGCCACGCTCATGATTTTATCGTCGGGCATCTGCTACCATCCTCCAGAATTTGATTTATGTGGTCGCTTCACGAACTCACTCTTCCCGGCCTTTCTTCGCAGATGGGTGTGTCCGCACTTGCGACATTTTTCAGCACGAGGAGAATTTCGAGCGTTACATCTTAAGCAGATTTTTTTATTGAGTAACCTACTCGCCGCAATTCGTTTCTGTTCTCCCGATAGTTTCTTTCCACCGTAATTCCAGCCCATCTTCACTCACCGCCGTCCCCCGCTTCCAGCGCCGCAAGACCTCTTCTCGGCTCTCTTGGCATCATCTGCCGCAATCCCGAGCCACATCGCAGAAATACCAGCGAAGATTGTGAGCCCGATGATTATCCAGAAGGTAAACGGTGACAAGGTGATTACTGGACTAGGAGAGCTGCCGATGTGCTCAACGTTGGAAATCGCGGCGGCAAATCCAGCCATCGACCAGAGGAAAAACGCGAGGGGCCACTTTATCGCCCTGAAAAGCCGTATGTCGGCCCGTGTTATGACTAGCTTCATCTAGCAATCCTCCTCTCGGTAAAAGAACAACCCGAAGAATGACGGGAGGAATAGGACGGCTCCGACTACAAGCGTTATTATTGGGAAGGGTCTACTAGAGAAAGCGAGGTTTGCGTCCTCCAAGTCGGCCTGCAGGTTGTAAAGTTCGCGCTCGTAGGCAAATCCGCTCAACGAACCCTCCATGATGCCGTTCTCTATGGCCTCAGCCCTAGCGATGTATGTGTCCACATCAAGAACCCCCTCGCAACCGTGCTCCGAGAGGATTTCCTTCACCTCCCCTAGATCGTCCGCGAGTTCCCAGACCGCCCCCCTGTTAGTAGCACTTGAGATGCGGTACTTGACCCCGTTCCGCCACGATTGCTCAGATATGGCGAGAGAGCCAGAGATAACCATAATGCCGAATCCTGTGAATACTATCGCTACGAGCGCGATTTGGACAAGTAAGCGGCGGTCAATTTTCATCTAGCGACCCCCCTTCCTCCGCTTGCCCTTCCGCCCCGGCTTCCGGTACTTGAGCGAGTTCAGCTTGACGTAGATTGCGAGTGCGAGGACAATCAGGGTCCCCCAGCCCACGCAGTGCAGGATCGCCTCCCCGTGCTCCGCGAGGAAGGCGCCCACGGCGGGGATGCCCTTCCTGATCAGGTGGCAGCCCCCGATTGCCAGCGCGACGATCACGGACGATTCGGCGAGGTGGACGAGCTTGCGCCAGGCGGTGAAGAACCCCCTGTTGGTTCCCTCTTCTGGGCGTGCCTTGTCGAGCCAGAAGAACGCCTCCGCCAGCCCGACAATCACGGCGAAGATGATGATGTAAAACATGGGCGTGACGGTGGCGGTCCCGATTGCGATTTCTGCGATTAAACAAGTGAGTCCGAATGTCGATGCCAAGAACAAGAGGTAGACCAGTCCAGCCGCCAGCACGGTTGCCTTCCCGCCGCCCGCCATTACAGTTGCAAGCGAAAATGCGAGTCCGAGCGCGACCCCCAATAACAAAATAGACGCGGCAGCAACGACCTCATATCCCACTGCAAGGTTCGAGATGAGCGCTGTCCCAGCGAGTATCCCGAACATTGATGCAATTATTGTCATAAATGCGAAGAAGCCCCACTCGTTGCCATCCCGCCTGTCCTCTGGCAACTTGTTGGCCAGCCAGTTGTACAGCCTACCGAAAACAGTCGTGGCTGGTTCTTTCTTGTGCTTGTCACTCCGTTTGCTGGTCTTCGAGCTTGCGCCCTTCTCTTGCGTAGGCCGCTCATCAAGGCGGGTAACGAATTTTCCGCCACGCACTATGCTGTAAATCTCGTCCTCGTCAATCACGTCTAGGGCGGCACCGAAGTCCTTGCTAGGGATGTCAACGAAACTATCTCCCTCGCATTCCGTCCGTATGCCTATCTTCTGCAGAGCCTTGTGTGCCTCCCAAGCATCGTCTGCATCATGGAAGTGAAGGGTTACTCTCCCGCCACCCCTAGATATTTCGTAAACACAATAGGCACCGTTTTCATATATCGTCAACCTCCACGGCCCCTTGCTCTTTTTGCCCTTCTTGGATCGTTTAGCGGTCATCTAGCCGCCACCTCCGGGGTTGGCCGGGGAGCCAGGGGCAGGAGATAAACCCAGGAAGGCTGAGCCGCCGACCGAAACGAACGACGCCCCTGGCCCCCTTGCGGCCCCCCCAGATTTGGAAAGCGTCATCAGCAGTCCTCCTTCAGAACATCCATAATCCCGCATACGAGGAACGGGACGGCGATAAACATGATGACTAGCCACATCGTAGAGTCATCGGTTACTCTGAGTTCGTCAAGGCTATTCTTTAGGTTGTACATCTCCTCCTGATAGGCGGCCGCAGACTCAAGCTCACTAATGTAGATGCAATTCTCAATATAACCCTCGATGTTGAGGTTCCGCCCGTGGTTCGCCAGTATCTCGTCAGCCTGTTTAAGCTCATATCTGGTCTCCCAGACACTCTCCGCCGACCTCGCGGCATCGAGGTGCTCGTTGGCACTAGTTTGCCAGTTGCAGGAACGCGCCATTACTATAGAGAAGGCCCCCCAAGTTATACCGATAATCACTAATGTCGGGCCGAGCAGGGAGCGCTTGCGCATTATCCCCAGACCCCCCGAAAACTTGATAAATCCGGCGCGGTTTGGGCGGGGTGAAGGGTATTTAAGAGTAGTGGGCCCGGAGGGAGTCGAACCCTCGACCTTCGCCTCGTAAAGGCGACGTCATAACCACTAGACCACGGGCCCCAGCTTGTTTTTGCGCTAGGGCATAAAAGCGTGGATATTAAGAGGCTACTTCCTCAAGAAGGCAAAAAACGTGGCCACGGTGAGTATCGCCGAGATTGTCAACAGCAGTAATCCAGTCATAAAGTTGTGCATTAACGTCACCTCGTAGAGGTACTCCACATGTATCGAATTATCGTGCGGATTTTCTATAATGAAATTGTAGACCTCTGAGTGGACCACCCCCGGCACCGTGATGGTGAAGTCGGTCCTAAGAGCGGTAATCTCGTACCTCGTCATGTTCTCTCTCACTACTAGAAAATTCACCGCTTGTTCCTCAGAAACTTGTGATTTGATCCTGACTGTATCTCCCCCTGTGAGAGTCATCTCTTGACTAACTTGCGAGTGTGGGGTGAGGGTTACTGAGTCTCCATGGTATTCCTTTCCCTGAACGAAAATCGCGCTCAACCCGAGCACCAAGAATAACCCAACTGCTATCCCCACAGTCGAGGCAATTACTCTTCTATCTGGCATCGGCCTCACAACTTCACCCCAAATTCAGCTAACAGTATGACCAAACACATCACAAGCAAAGCGAACCAAATCAGTCGGAAGGAACGTCTGAAGAACTTCCACTCCTCCACCTCCTTTACCAGCCAAGGAGTCTCCCCCACCTCCTCCCTGACATAAACCAGAAGCAGCACTAGATAACCCACTCCAACCGCTATAAACGGATTCGTGAAAATTGACACCACCAGTACCGGGACAGACATCGCAAGAATCGCTCGCGTATTTTCCATCTTGATTGAAATTAGGACGGCTGATAGCGTGAACAACTCAATCTGGGGGGCTTTCCAGTCCCATGCGTACACTTCCTCCATTGTTTGGTGTGCAACCTGCTCGCCGATCCAGTCATGGGCAAAAATGAACATTCCCTTAACTATGAAAAAGAACGATATGAGAAACAGGTACCTGCGCGTTAAACTGTGTTCCACACGGGCGCTGGCTTGAAGCCCGGAGACCCCGATCAAGAATGTCACGTAACCTATTAGCCCATGGTGGATGCCAGGGTGAACTCCAACAAACAAATCCTTGAACAGAAAAACTTGACTAACGTTGACGTTTAGGGCGGCCAAGAAGTATGGGATACTAAGAAATGTGGCCAATAGGAGGAGGATGGTGTAAAGCTTGAGACTCAAGGCTCTGCGGGCCAGTCTACGTGACAGGTCCTTCGCCGCTTTACCCGATATTCTTTTCATCCAATCCCCGTTTGCACCCTCGCTTTAGTAAAGATGGCGCCGGGGACGGGATTTGAACCCGCAAGGCGCTTATGCGCCACAAGGTTAGCAACCTTGCGCCGTACCAGGTTGGGCCACCCCGGCATCAAGGCGGCAAGCGCGCCCCAAGTTGACGCCTTCCCCGCGCGCCAGTTACTGGCCACGATCTCCGTCCCGTGATCCACAAGCGCTAATCGTCCTGCCTACCGCTGCTGACTTCCGCCCCTGACGGGTTTCGACAGGCGAAGGCGGTTAGCCCTAGCCCTACGACCGGGACCCACCACCGACAGCCCTGCGGGACGGGACTTCCTCGTCGCGAACCAGGCCGACACCCAGTTCCGAACGCCGTCCCGGAGCTTCGGCCCAGCTATAGCGGATTTCTGCGAGAGGGGACCGCTAACCCCCCGGCCTAGCTCGCCGCCATAACTCCCTTTGTTCCTCGGAAATAAGCCTTTTTTCTTCTCGCTCAAGTCCCAGCTGCTTCAGGAGTTCACACGTCTTGCAGATGTCCCGCGGCGTTGGCTCTCCGCAAATCTCGCACTCCTTCAGCTCAAAATCGCTCAGAGCTTTTGGGAGGTGGGGCTTCAGCCTGCTGAACATCCGAAGAATCATATACTTGGTGGTGGGGTGATTTGCCTCAAGCTGATTGATGAAATCGCGCACCTCACTTCGCATTCCTCCCGTGTAGGGGCAAGTCGAGAAATCGGCCTTCAGCTCGCGCAGGAGGGTGT
>CAZKSL010000049.1:0-6708 GCA_964555495.1 Hadarchaeota archaeon (SeqCode) | reverse complement strand
CCCCAAGCCCAGTGGGTCCGTGGTGGGTTGCCTCCAGCGAGAGATCGTGGGGGAGCCTGAGTTCATCACGCGCGGCAAACAGCTCCATTAGCGCAGCCTTGACCGTTGAGGGGGCTGCGACCGCCAGTTCGTGCCTCGAGGGCCCCCCTGGAACGTGTGTCGTCAGTGTCGGTTTGCCAGTCTCGCTCGCGTGCCTGGAGGCGACTATCACCTCCTCGGCGTCAAGTGGCAACTCATGCATTCGAGTCACGCCACCTGGGATCTGAATCAAGGCGATATCGTCGTGCAGATATAAATCCGGATTTTCTTGAGAGCCCTCAAAATCGTAAAATTCCAACAGACGAGCCGCTATATTCTGGGCAGCAGGGTCCTTCCTCGATGCTAGTATTAGCTTCATTCCCATCACTTCAAGCAAGGTTCGGCTCTTAAATTATTAGAATGGTGGGCCCGGAGGGATTTGAACCCTCGACCTCCACCATGTCAAGGTGGCGTCATAGCCACTAGACCACGGGCCCTTCTGGTGGACCGGGCGGGACTCGAACCCGCGCCCTCCCGCAATTTGGTTGGCTATCCAACTGCCAAGCGGGCGCGATACCACTTCGCCACCGGCCCCCAAAAAAATAGTTGTCTCGCTCACATTAAATTCTAACGTATTCGCTCGCCACGAAACGACTTGTTCTTCCAGCTGTATCGTCTAATTCTGCTGGACCCTCCGTAACCGCACGCCGCACACGTGCCCTTCCGGATGTGATACGAGCGCCTGCCACAACGCCTGCAACGAATGTGGGTCACCTTGTGGCGCTTGCCCATGGACGGAGTTCCCTTGGCCATCAAAATCACTCCGCCGGTGAGATGAAGACCACGTTGTCCCCGCGGATTATCATCGTCCCGTAGCGCCGCTTCGCCTCGTTGCCGCTAATCTCCTCGGCATTCTCGAGCACCAGGTTGACGTGGACGTCGAATGCGAGCAGCTTGCCTCGAAGCTCGCGTCCACCCTTAAGGCCCACTAACACCGGTGATCCCAGCGCTCGGTTCAGGGCGTCTAGAGGTCGTTGCTGCGACATAATGGTCAACCGCACCCTTCAACAACCTCGTATTTAAGCGTGTCGTGCGTCTTTTCCTAGTGATGCCGGTAAATCGAAGATACCACCTGCGGAAGTCTGCGGTCAAGGAGCTAGCTGATGAGCTGACGTCCAAATTTGGGGCTCCAGCGAAGGAAATCCTGAAAGGCTCGATCGAGATTATCGAACTAAAAAACGACGCCCAGGTTATACTGAGCAACGGAAAAGCAGTCCTATTCAGGGGGGGCTGCGAATTATTTCCGACCCTCGTCTCGGTCAATTCGTTCCCCCTAAAGCACGTCATCGTGGACATGGGTGCTGTGGGGCCCGTCACCAATGGCGCAAACATCATGGGGGCTGGCGTGGTCCGGGTCGACGAAGATATCTCGCGTGGGGACCTCGTAGTAGTATTAGACGAACAACACGGGAAACCCCTTGCAATCGGGGCAGCACTCACAGATGGTGGCCTTTTGAAGGGGTCGAAGGGTGAGGTAGTCAAAAATATGCACCACATCGGCGACAAACTGTGGGATTTGACCAAGGGGGGCTCCCTCGCCGCTAAAGTTAAATAGAGCGAAAGACATCGCAAACTTGCGGAGGCAGATTGATGAACACCTTGAAAAAGATTTTCACGAAAAAAGCGCCCGCCAAGCGAAGCCCTGTCGAAGTAAGGGATGAAATTCCAGTTATTGAAATCACCGAAACCCCAACTCCCAGAGGACTGGGCGAAATCGAACCGATACTCATCAAAAGCATGGACCTGCAGAGCGTGATCGACGTGCAGGATATAGCAAACGAGCTCCAAGATGGTAACGTCGTGATTGTCGACATCACGCCAATGCTTGACGAGGACCCTGCCGAGCTGAAACGTGCGGTCGATCAGCTTAAGGGTATTAGTCAAGGTATAGGCGGAGATGTCGGGCGCCTGTCTGAGTCCAAAATAATCGCCACCCCCAAGTTTGTGCGCATCCAGTTCAAAAAGCCAGCCTAATCCCGCTTTAGTAGAATCCAGAAACGGAGCCCACATCTCGCCCGACCAGCGGCGCTGACAAGGTTTAGTGCAGTCTTATGGTCTCAAGATTCAGCGGCGCCCTTGTCTCAACCTTGAAGAGCTTGTGAAGCGCGCTTGCTAAATCCATTGGTCTATTTCCGTCGCCGTGACAGCATATAACCCTACTGGGCTTCGGAGAGACGCGGCGCACGTAATTTAGCAACTGTGCGCGATCCGAATGTCCGCTGAACCCTTCAACTGTCTTGATATCCATGTTTACCTTTGCTACCTCTCGCTTACCCTTCTCGGCCTGGAGTGGTACCTCGCGCCATCCCTTCTGAATCCGGCGGCCGAGAGACCCCTCGCACTGATAACCGACAAACACTAGAGTGTTACGTGGATCCGAGGCCAACTCCTTGAAGTACTCCATGACGGGCCCACCAGCCATCATTCCCGCAGTCGAGATTATTACTGAAGGCCCGCCCTCCATTATCTCGGTGCGGTGATCCTGCCCCTTTACTCGTTCAAACATTTCCGACAAGAAGGGGTTCTTGTCGTGGTGGAAAATTTGCTCCCGGAGCTCGGGTCTTAAGTACTCCGGATAGGCCGTATGTATCCCAGTTGCCTCCCATATCATTCCATCAAGGTACACGGGGGCACCATCGAAGGTGCCCAACCGTCTGCAATCATCCAAGAGAACCATTATCTCCTGCGCACGCCCCACTGCGAAAGCTGGCACAATTACCTTTCCGCCACGCTGGATTGTCTCAGTCACTATTCGGATGAACTCCTTCTCAGCGTCCTCGCGTAAGGGTTGGATGTTCTCAGCGCCGCCGTAGGTGCTGTCTATGATAAGAGTCTCCAGACGCGGGAAGTTGCAGACTGCCGGGGCGAAGAGCCGGGTCCGATCGAATTTTATATCACCAGTGTAAACCACGTTATAAAGCCCCTCGCCGATGTGGATATGAACAACAGCTGCCCCCAGGATGTGCCCCGCATTGTGGAGCGTGATTCTGATATCAGGAGCAATATCGGTGACATCACGGTAACCGAGCGGAATGGTGTGCCTGATGAATTTCCTGACGTCCTTCTTGTCGTAGGGTAAGGTTCGGCCCTCGCGCTGGGCTATATCCACGTAGTCCATCTGGAGCAGTACTGCAAGATCGCGCGTCGCGGGCGTACAGTACACGGGACCGTCGTACCCGTATTTGTAGAGGTACGGCGCGAAGCCCGAGTGATCTAAGTGGGCATGGCTCAGGATGACCGCGTCGAGCTCCTCTATCCTGACCTCTGGTGCCTCAAGATGAGGGAATGCTTTGTCCTCTGACGCAACATTTACCCCGCAGTCAAGCAGGATTTTACTCTCTGGTGTTTGTAACAGGTGGGCTGAGCGCCCGACCTCCCTAGCGCCGCCGAGCGCAGAGATCCGCACCCATTCCCCCTTCGCCTTCGGCTCCCGATGGATTCTCCGCCCAATCTTGTGCATGATCTTTTGCCGATCGGTGGCTGCCTGGATCATTGCGCGCCGAATATTTTTCACTACCTCTGACTTGATTGGTGGCGCCCGGACTATCTTCGGAGTCCAACGGATTTTCTGCATTATTTGACGAAGGAGGCTTCCACCCTTGCCGATTGCGATTCCGGGCTTTTCGGCCTCAATCGTTACCTCACCGATGTCGGGGCTGAAGATTACGTCCGAGATGTTGGCCTCTGCAGGGATCATCTCCCGGATATCTTTCTCGGCTTTCTTCGGGTCAGTCAGAATCGAGGGGTCCGGACGGAGCGTGATGCGCTTGCGGATTTTGCGGGCCAAGTCCTTGATAATCTCGCCGTTCTCCATGAGTAGGTCGAGATTTCGGCAGTAAATCACTACCTTTGGTCCCTCGAAGTCTATGCCTGAGACTGCCCCCGCGAATGGGGTCTCCTCTCGCACAATGTCTTTTATTTCCTCTAAGAGTTTCTCAGCAGCCATATCGGCTCACCTTGAGTGGGAAAGTTAAGCAGCGCGCTTAGCGATCTCGTCAGGGGATAGCTCTCGGTATCCTGCCTCGGTTAAGGTAGCAACCCTAATTTCGTTGCCCGTGCCGATGTCACGTTTTATCGCAGCCTCGAGCGCCTTCACGGCGATTGGAAGGGCCTTCTCCACCTCCATGCCCTCCTTGAACTCGCTCTCAAGCACACCGTGGGCGACCGGCGACCCAGAGCCAGTAGCAACCTTAGATTCTTCTATCATCGATCCATCGAGGCTGACTAGGTACAGGCTGGGCCCTGATTCATCGACTCCAGCGATTATGAGCAAGGCTAGGTATGGGAATAAACGATACGCGTGGAGAATGTTAGCTGTGAGCTTCGCGGCGGCTCTGACATCCATCGGCACGCCCTCGCGCATTTGATAGTAATTGGCCTCGGCGCGTAACATTCGTACAAGGCCCTGAGTATCGCCCACGCCCCCGGCGACGGTGACGCCGATGTGATTAGTGATCTTGTAAATTTTTCGCGCGCGCTTGCTAGCTATCAGATATCCTGCGGTGGCGCGCGTGTCGGTGGCGAGAACCACGCCGTCCTTACACGCTAATCCGATGGTCGTGGTTCCCTTGAGATATTTCAATTGTTCCTTCTCCAAGTGGCTCCCTCAATCTCGAGAAACCGTTAGAAACGGTCAATAGGAATTCCGCGACCCGCATATAAAAACTTACTTGCTGGTGCTTAAGGCGGCCTTTTCCTCAGGCCAAGATTTATTTTTACACAGGGAGAAGTGGAGGTGGTCCCATGAAGGAACCAAAACGCATGGAGTTGCCCCGAGAGGTGTGGATGGGGCCCCGGGTGCTGGGAAAGGTCGTGAATGTCTGCCAGCAACTGCCCCTTGGCAAGCGGGGCCTAGTGGTAGCCGATGCCAAGACCTACAAGATAGCCGGCGAGAAGATTTGTCGCTCGCTCAAGAAGGCCAAATTTAATGCCAAGCACGTGACGATTGAGCGTGCCGATATGAAAACTGTGAAGAGAGTCCGCAACCTAGTCAAAGGAAAGATCGATTTCTTACTCGGCGTCGGTGGTGGCACCTGCATTGATGTCGCTAAGTTCACCTCCTTCCGTGAGGGAAAGCCCTACATCAGTGTCCCTACCGTAGCTTCACACGATGGAATCGCCTCCTCGCGTGCCTCAATTAAAGGCGGGGAAAAACACGCTTCGGTTGAGGCCCAGACTCCAATCGCCATCGTGGCAGATACTCTCATCATCAAACGAGCGCCTCACCGCCTTCTCGCAGCTGGTTGTGGAGATATGATTGCGAATTATACCGCCGTGCGCGACTGGGAACTCGCCCACCGCCTAAAGAAGGAGCCCTACAGTGAATACGCCGCCGCCCTGTCACAGATGAGCGCAAAGCTAGTAATGGAAAATGCCGATGTCATAAGGCGCCACACCGAGGAGAGCGTTCGCAAAGTCGTGAAGGCGCTGATTAGCAGCGGAGTCGCGATGAGCATAGCCGGGAGCAGCAGGCCAGCGAGCGGTTCTGAACACCTCTTCAGCCACGCACTCGATCTCGTCGCGCCCGAGCCAGCGCTACATGGTGAGCAGTGCGGGGTCGGGGCGATAATGATGATGGACCTTCAGGGCAACGACTGGGAGGGAATTCGCGACGCTCTAAAAACTGTCGGCGCGCCAACCAACGCAAAGGAACTAGGAATCGAGCCAAAATACATCATCAAGGCGCTCACCAAAGCGCACGAAATCAGGCCCGAGCGCTACACCGTGCTCAAGAATGGGCTGAGCAAGCGAGCGGCCGAGCGCTTGGCAAAGGAAACAGAGGTCATCTGAACGAACTCCGGCTGTGAAACTCATGGGGCCTAGGTCCGCCCTCAGAACTCTCCGAAATTTCGCTGCGCGGGAGCTGAAGGAGAAACGCGCAGATCAAATCGACGTGCGACGAGTAAAAATGAAGTCTCTGATGAGGAAAGGTCGGCTGCCTGACCTGAGAGTCCGAACAGTTGAGGGGGCCCACTACTTGGTCTGCATCTTTCGCGGTATCAACCTGAGAGTGTATTACATTAACAAGCGCGGTGAGATGCTAGGCGCTGACGATTTCACCGGAGAGAAAAGAGATAGAACATGGCGGGAAATCTCGAAAAGGACCAAAAGTGTGTTCCGCCTGTCGACCTAGCTCTTCTTTTCCTGCTTCTTCAACCATTTCTCTCTGAGCTTCCCCGCGAGCTTCCCGTCTTGGACGACCAGCGAACCCCGATAGCCGCACTCTTGGCAGTCATAGATTTCCCCGAGCCACGGCTGGGTCCACTTCAGCTTGTCCGAGCCACACCTCGGGCAGTAAAGGGGTGGCTCCTCACGCGTGACGATGCCTCCAAAATTAGAGCTCTAAGAGTTCGACCCTCACACCCTTGTCGAGCGTTACCTCGGCCGCGTAACCATCGCTAATTGGCCCAGGATTTACAACCTTGGTCTTGCCGACCTTGTCTATGCACCGTGCCTCGTGGACATGAGCACAAAGGGCGACGAGGGGCTGCTTGCGCTCTATGATTTTCCTTACGCTCTTGCTGCCGACGTGGATGCCATCTGGAAGCAGATCGGCGCAGGTGCCGTAAGCCGGGACATGCGTCACTAGAACCCACTTGTCATCGAGGTTACAGGTGAGCGCGCTTAACT
>CAZKSL010000048.1:0-6824 GCA_964555495.1 Hadarchaeota archaeon (SeqCode) | reverse complement strand
CTGAAGCCCATAGGTATAGTGCTAAACCAGGTGCAGGGGGAGGAGTACGAGCTCACAAAAAAGGAGATCGGAGACATCATGAACCTCAAGGTGCTGGCGGAAATCCCCTACGACCCAGAAGTCAGGAGGGCGCTCAAGGAAGGTGTACCCCTGCTCGAGCGGAAGCCGAATTCACCCGCATCTAAGGCAATAAAGGAGCTGGCCAAAAAACTCGCTGGGATGAGGGTTAAGGAGGAGTAGACTCGGGAGATGGCGGGGACTCAGGTTCAGGATGTGGCGGAGTTTCAGGACTTGATGGGGGTTCCGGGAACTCTTCCGGTGGTTTCTCCGGTGGCGCCTCAGCAAATTCCCCTGGGCCGCGACCCTTGAGCTTGACTGCAGCCACGGCGACTATTACAATAGGAACGACCACGCCAAGGGCTATTAGGAGCCAAGTCGGTATGGAGAACTTTGCCCCCGCTTTTTCGGTGACCGTGAGACCACTCTCAAGAGTTCTAACGTATAAAATGCCTGTTTTATCTGTTCGGACGTATACATCCGAGAAAGCTCCACTATAGACGGTGTATTTTGTGTAATCATCGTACACGTCGGTATCAACGATGGTGAGGGTGTATGTATTGTCCCCTATCGTGAACGTGACGTTATCACCGCTCTTTTGATAGGAACCTGTGAGGGGGATCTTCCAGTAAATTCCAAGATAGAAATCTTGGCCAACTGTGGCATCGGATTTCATCTGCACATTCAGGGTATAATCAGTCTGGCTTGAGGAATAAATGGCGTTTCCGCCACTCACGTCCCAATATCCCTCGGAAGGATAGTAAATATCCCCCTCATCATCGAAGTAAAACGCTGAGTAGTAAAACTCGCTACCCACAGGTATTGTTACATCAGACGGCACGTTAACGCTAAAACTGACTTGGAAGGTAGAGCCTTGAGCGGGATCTTGATCATAACTTGTGGTGGCCATGTATAGGCCAGTTATGTCCGCGCCTCCTGCCGGGGCCGCCGATACCATGACCAGCGCGAATATCATCGCCGTGATCGCGATTGAAATCGAACTTCGACGTCTCATTCGCAGCCCACACTGTTATCTTTTGAATGGTTTAAAAACTTTGAGGGCATCAGTTGAAAAACACGCCTTCACCACTCCTCGAGCTCCGGCGAGGTCTCGGTCTCCCGCCCCCTCATCAACAGATAGACAATCACCGCGACCACCACGAGCACCACAAGAACTACAATAATCAGCGCGAGCATGGGTGGGATTTCAATGCTCCAAGAGGTCGTCTCGTGGCGCAGGACGATTTCCTTGTCACTGTCGGGTGCTATCGCCACGTTCGCGCCAGTCTCCCGGAAGCGGGCCCTCAGCCTAGCTTGAGCCGTTGCCCCGCCCGCAAACTGGAGATCTGACCTGACCGTCAAGGTAAAATAGTAAGTAGCCTCGGTCTCATCCGCGTCGAGCGAGACGTATCTCTCGTTCGGGATCCAGTCGCCCTCGCATGCTGGAACCCACTCAAACCCCTCGTCCGGCAGCGGATAGGTCACCTCATTGATGCTTGCGTAGAGATAGGTTCTCAGCCGCCCGCTGACCGCCTGCCCACTGTTATTCGTGACCCTGACCGTCATGCTGAAGGTCTCGCCGACCGAAACGACATCGGAGACATCTTCCAAGGATACGCTCAACCCGGAGATGTAAGCCGCCTCTGCCACGCTCCCGAGGCTCGATGTCGTCAACACGAGCAGGATGCACGCGCCAGACAAAATCGCCATTTTTCGTGAAGTGATCTCCATTGTCGACCCACATCAATTCTGTGCGCATCCGCTCTTAAGTGCTGTGTATAAAAAAGGTGCCAAAACAGCCATTTATATTTAGGTTAACGCGAAAAAAATTAGGTGGTGCTTTGATTGAAGCGCCATCCCAAGGCAAAGGGTTTTGAGAAGGATAGGGGTCTCCACAAGAAACTGTTAAAGCGCATGCTCGAGGAAGGCGTCGAAGAAGAGGACGAGCTGGAGTACGAGGAAGAGGGGTAAAGCGGCCTCCCGCGCTTCGTGGCGCTTGAATGCTCATGGTTAGCTGTCGCTGTGCCGCCAAAAACAACTTAGAGGCCGGGACCGAATAATTTAGCGATGTTATGAAGTTCATCGCTGACGCCATGCTCGGGAAACTCGCGCGATGGCTGCGCTTGGCGGGGCAGGATGTCGTTTACATCGGCGACCTCCAAACGTCGGGTGGGGAACAGGACGAGGCACTCATCGAGCGGGCGAAGGGTGATGGGCGAACCCTGCTAACGTGTGACATTGGGCTCCACCGGCGGGCGAAGCGGGCGGGAGCGAGAAGCGTGTTCATCCGGGGAGCGGACGTCGCGGGACAACTGGTCCAAGTCTCAAAGCAGTCGGGGCGAGACATCCGGATCGACCTCCGGAGTTCAAGGTGCCCGATCTGCAACGGCAGGCTGAGGCTGGTCGGCAAGGACGAGGTTCTCAGCGAAGTCCCAAACTCGGTCTTCGAGACCCACGAGGAGTTCTGGCGGTGCGGGGATTGCGGCAAGACCTACTGGGAAGGTAAACACTGGAAAACTATAATCGAGATGGCTGAGAGGTACAAGCGGATGTTGAGGTGATTTTTTGCTGACCCTCGAGGAAGGCGAACTCCTGGTCAGGCTGGCGAGAAATGCCATAGAGACCCACCTCCGTTCGGGTGGGGAGCCGGAGGTGCCTGAGAAGCTGCACGAAAAGCGCGGGGTATTCGTCACCCTGACCAAGGGCGAGGATCTCAGGGGCTGTATCGGCCACCCCCTCCCCACCATGCCACTCGCCGACGCCGTGATGGATGCCGCGATAAGTTCGGCCACGAAGGACCCGAGGTTCCCGAGCGTCACCGAGGCTGAGCTCCCAGAGCTGAAGGTGGAGATCAGCGTGTTGACTCAGCCGGAGGTAATCGAGGTCGGGAGCCCACGCGAGTACCCTAAACACGTAGAGATAGGTAGGCACGGGCTCGTGGTGGAGCGCGGAATAAACAAGGGGTTGTTGCTTCCCCAAGTGCCGGTCGAATGGAAGTGGGACATTGAGGAGTACCTCTCCCACGCCTGCATGAAGGCGGGACTGATGCCGGACAGCTGGTTGGATGGAGAAACTAAGATAAGTAGATTCGAGGCCCAGGTTTTCACCGAAAAGAGCCCCGGAGGCCCGGTCGAGGAACGCTCGCTCGCTCAGGAGAATCCGCAAAATACTTATAACGAGGGGTGATAATGGGGGGTGAAAATCCTGAAGCGGTGGCAGTCCATGACAGGTGACAAATCTAACCCTGGTTCTCAGAATCAGCTGAGTTCGATATCCCAACGCCTGACTGAAGTCGAGGAACGGTTGAAAACCTTGGAGCGAGCGGTGAACCCCGTTGGCAAGGCGAAGAACCTGCGTGAAAAGACCAATCCCATGCCAAAACGAAACCCTCGCCCACTAAAACACAACTACCTCAAGAAGACCATAGCCGACGCCAGACGTAGGTACGAGCGCGAGCAGAGCTGATTCTTTCCCTCCTCCCGCGCGCAATAGCTTTAAAGATGCCAGAACACATTACTATGGGTTTCAGATGAAAACCACGGTAAGCGTCATCAAAGCCGACGTCGGAAGTTTGCCCGGCCATGTATCTGTGCCGGACGAGATGCTGGAAGTTGCAGAGAGTTCGCTGTCGAAGGCGAAGGAGAAGGGTACGCTAAAGAGTTTTCACGTTACGAACTGCGGTGACGACATCAACCTAATTATGTCCCACGACAAGGGCGTCGACAGCCCCGACATCCATGGGCTGGCCTGGAACACCTTCAAGACCGCCGCTGACCTCGCGAAGAAGCGCAAGTACTACGGCGCCGGCCAGGACTTGCTCAAGGATGCGTTCTCGGGCAACGTCCGAGGGATGGGCCCAGGAATTGCCGAGTTCGAGATTGAGGAGCGCCCCAGCGAGCCGGTGATAGTCTTCGCCTGTGACAAGACCGCGCCTTGTGCCTTCAACCTGCCGTTCTTCAAAATTTTCGCCAGCCCATTCAACACCGCGGGACTGATCATCGACACCAAGATACACGATGGGTTCAAGTTCGAGGTCCACGACGTTAAGAAGGGGAGGCGCATCTTCCTGAACTGCCCGGAGGAGATGTACGACCTTCTGTCGCTGATTGGCATTACCGAGCGCTACGTCATCAAGCGAGTTTTCAAGAAGAGTGGTGAGATTGCGGCATCCATCAGCACCGAGAAGCTGAGCCTGATAGCCGGCGAGTATGTTGGCAAGGACGACCCAGTAGCTATTACTCGCGCGCAGTCCGGCTACCCTGCTGTGGGTGAGGTGCTCGAGGGCTTCGCACTACCCCACCTGGTCTCGGGCTGGATGCGAGGCTCGCACCAGGGGCCCCTAATGCCCGTATCACGAGAGGACGCCACGCCCACGCGATTTGATGGTCCTCCCAGGGTAATGGCGCTGGGCTTCCAAGTATGCAACGGTGAACTCCTAGGGCCAAGAGATTTGTTCGGCGACGTGTCATTCGATGGCGCGCGAAGGAAGGCGGTAGAAATTGCCGACTACATGCGCCTGCACGGCCCGTTCGAGCCCCACCTGCTGCCGGAGGAGGAGCTCGAGTACACCACTCTACCGGACGTCATAAAGCGCCTGGAAGACAGATTTGAACCCATCTCCAAGTGATCTCTTTGAAGCGGGCGGGGATCGCAAAGCTACTGCTAGTTATTGGAATATTCGCCATAGTCAATGTCGTGCCGATGAGCTGGGGTGCAACAACTCCCGCCGACATCACGGTAAAGCTCTACCCGGAAAGCCCACAGAACGCGTATTATCTCGGCACTGACCTCTCGGTCACGATCGAGATATCCAACGACGGCGGCTCCTCCAAGGAGGTAAAACTCTGGCTCGTCAGCTCCCCGGAGAACATGCTAGTAAACGGGCGGGATGGCATGCCGCTGCCGCTTACCTGGACTATCGCTGATGGGAAGGAGTTCTACTACAGCGTCGCGGTGCTCCCCCTTGACAACGCCGATAATGGATTTATCGAATTCAGGGCGACCGATCTGGACGGAGTTTTCCTGGGGGGTGACAATATGTTCATCCGCAGGCTGACTCCGAATCTCACTTCCAATGAACTCGCCGCCAAAGCCTCTGAGTACGGATTACCAGAGAGCGCGCAAACACTCGCAATCCCGCGATACCGTCGGTACTGGCATCCAGAACTCGATGAACTCGGAGACGCGAGGCTGGGCTACGTCTGGCTGGTCCAGGGTCCCGACGCAAATATCTTGGTGGACGACAACTCGGGCGAGGTGATCGCCGAAAACCTAACGCTCCCTTCCCAAGTTCCGGCGCCAGTATATGGAACAGCAAAAATCTGGAACGGCAGCAGGCTCGAAAACCTGCTCGTACCTATGGTGGGGGCGACTGGCGACCTCAGCCTCAGCTTCGAAAGGTTTGAGCTTTATTATGCCGAACTGAACAGCCGACCGACCTGGGTGTCCCGATGGTCCACCTACTGGACGGAAAACGAGACCTCGGGGGGGCCGCTCAACGAAATCCCAGACACCGAGCGGATCGAGCTCTGGATTTCCGCCGAGGACGGGGAGAAACTCTCAACTATCAGCGACTTCCACCACGCCGCGTTTCGGTACAAGGCCATCGATTCTTACATTATACTGGGAGACGTGCATTGCCCACTCCCCTCGGATGTCGGCTGGCAGATGTGGTTCGCCGCGATCGCAGATTATGCAAATGTTTACCCGGACTCCGAGACCTCGGACGACCACATAGGATTCACAACCTACGTCCATCCAATGACCAGAGTTTTTCTGGAGGATTACTGGGTGCTCGTCCGGCGCAACTTCGTCGGGCTGGGACTCGCGAGCCTCGTATTCGTAGTCCCCGCTGCATGGGGGGTCCTCAGGCGCCGGAAAAGATCCAGATAAATCACCTAGGACGCAGCCACCGCCATCACGAACAAGACCCACAATATGTGAGCGGTCACAGTCGCCGCTATCGAGCGGGTCTTGTGGTAAAGGAACCCGAAGGCAAGCGCGGCGATTACCACGGTAACCGGGCCGAAAACCTTGAGCTCAAAGAAATCCAGCCCGCAGAGCAGAGATGTCGCGACCAAACTCGGAGCAAAACCAACCACCGCGGTAAGCCTGGTCTGAAGACATCCCCTGTAGAATACCTCAATCGCGAAAATGTTGACTGACGCGAAAATGGTGACCCACAGCCAGACGTCAAAGTAAAGGCTGGTCGGCATTATCGCGGGGGAAATTTTTAGATAGAGTGGAGCGGTAGCAGCTGCTAGCAGCGCCGCGGCCAGAATCCCGAGTTCCAGATTTTTGAACAAATTTTTCTTCGTCAGCCCCAGCTTCGCCAAGCTCTCCCGATGCGCCAGAACCAAGATGACTGGGAGCAAAACCTGTGGAACGCGCCAGATCCACTCAATCCTCATTGCCGTTTTGAAAGCCGCGACAGTTATCGCCACGTAAGCGGCCAGCACAATCATGAGTTCTACCAAGTCGCGCTTGGGGAACTTACGCCTCCTAACCAACCTGTCACCCTCCGTCCAGTAGGGATACTGCCTAGCCAAACTTTTACTTAATGGTAGCGGCAAGGGAATTAAGCTACTAATCCAAAGTGACAACCATGAGAATCTGCATGGTGAACCCCTTCTTCCATCCTTACATCGGGGGCACCGAAAAGCGCATGCTGGCCATCGGCAGGAGGCTTTCCGAGAGGCACGAGGTCCACGTGGTAACCAGCCAGCTGCCCGGAACTGAACCTTCCGAGACCGTTGACGGGATAGAGA
>CAZKSL010000047.1:0-6892 GCA_964555495.1 Hadarchaeota archaeon (SeqCode) | reverse complement strand
GTCCATGCCCCTGCTACTTGCCGTGAGGGACACGCTGGCGTTGGCGCGCACCGCCGGGGAGGCCAAGCGAGTTTTGGCGGGAGGGCAGGTGTCGGTGGACGCTCGGACAAGGCGGGATCCGAAGTTCCCGATAGGTCTGATGGATGTTGTTCAGATCCTAACCCTTGGCAAATACTACCGGGTCCTTTACGATCTTAAGGGGCGGCTGGCGTTGCACGAGATTCCGAAGGAGGAAGCATCCTTCAAGCTTTGTAGGATTGTTCGTAAGTCAGTCGTGAAGGGGGGACAGGTTCAGCTGGCGTTTCACGATGGTAAGACCTCAGCGGGCGATTTCAAGGAATTCAGCCTCCACGATACCGCGAAGGTAACGTTGCCAGATTTCAAAGTATCCGAGCGGATTGAGTTTGGAGAGGGTGCCAAGGCCCTGGTGACCGGGGGCACCAATGTCGGCAGGGTAGGTGAGATCGACGGGGTCAGACACATGAGTGGTCGTCAGCCCGACCTGATAGACCTAAAAGAGGCGAGCGAGCACTTTCAGGCCCCCAGAAATTATGTTTTTGTAATCGGCAAGGGGGGCCCATTGATATCGGTGCCAGGTGGTTAGATGAGTTTAATGCGCGAGATAGGGATTGAGAAGGTAGTTCTGAACATGGGCGTCGGCGAGAGCGGAGACAAGCTTAAGAATGCACGGGGCGTGCTGAAGGAGTTGGCCGGGCAGAAATCAGTCAAGACTTATGCGAAGAAGACAGTTCCCGAGTTCGGAATTCGGCGAGGTCGTGCCCTCGGTTGCAAGGCGACGCTCCGCGGAGAGCGTGCAGAATCGACTCTCAAACGTCTGTTCGAGGCCGTGGAGGGAAGGGTAAACAAATCCGCGTTCGGCAATGGCGGAACAGTGTCGTTTGGCATCAAGGAGCACATCGACATCCCCGGCATGAGCTACGACCCAAAGGTAGGCATATTCGGCATGGACGTCAGCATACTGCTCTCAAGACCGGGTGAAAGAATCAAATACAGGCGTAGGCGGCCGCACGCGGTGCCGCGCTCTCATCAAGTTAAAGCAAAGGAAGCAACCGACTTCCTAAGCCAAAAGTTTGGGGTCCAGGTGGTCGAATGAAGGATAGGAAACACGGCAAGAGGGTAAGGAGGTGCGTGCGTTGTGGGAGCCGCGCTGCAGTCTTCCAACGCTTAGGTTTGAATCTTTGCCGCCGATGTTTCAGGGAAATGGCGCATAAAATGGGGTTCAAGAAGTACAGGTG
Source organism: Hadarchaeota archaeon (SeqCode) (assembly GCA_964555495.1). Lineage (GTDB taxonomy): Archaea > Hadarchaeota > Hadarchaeia > Hadarchaeales > JAGGTB01 > CAZKSL01. The sequence continues at coordinate 5,636 of CAZKSL010000047.1, read as the reverse complement.
ACCGCGATGCTGATGGACCCGTTGTCAAACGCACTTTCGGCGATTAAAAGTCACGAAAACGCTGGGAAGCGAGAAGTTATGGTCACCCCTGCCTCTAGGCTCATCGGTGATGTGCTGCGCGTGATGCAGAAAAAGGGCGTTATCGGCGACTTCGAATTCATCGAAGACGGGAAGGCGGGCAAGTTCAGGGTGGAGCTAATTGGAAAGATCAACAACTGCGGCGTGATAAAGCCTCGGCACGCAGTGAAACACGGCGAGTTCGAGCGATGGGAGAAACGATATCTGCCAGCGGCTGGTTTCGGGGTTCTTATGGTTTCTACAGCCCGAGGCGTGGTGGGGCACGACGCGGCGGAGGAGCAGGGTGTGGGCGGACGGCTTCTTGCTTTCGTGTACTAATCTGGGTGTTCTCAAGTTCGGTGGGGTTCTGAGCACGGGCACTCCAAAGATATAAAAAAAGTTACGAGAAAATAGAGCAATCTGAAAAATGGTTGGGTGTTTAGAGTGGTAACCGCTGGGATTCGAGAGGAGGTTGAGCTCCCCGAGGGTGTGGAGGTTAAGCTCGACGGCAGGTCGGTCGAGATTAGTGGACCGAATGGCAAAATATCTCGCACCTTCGACATGCCCGGGATCACCTTGGCCACAAAAGGCCGGGCGATAGTTGTAGAGTCACCCTTCAGCCGGCGTCGGCACCGCGCGGCCGCCGGAACGGTTAGGTCCCACCTCAAGAACATGATAAAGTCAGCGGTGGAGGGATTCACCTACAAACTCAAGGTGGTCTATTCCCACTTCCCCATAACGGTCAAGGTTGAGGACAGGCGCGTGATGATTCACAACTTCATCGGCGAGAAGGAACCCAGGGTGGCGAGGATAGTGGGCGACGTTGAGGTGAAAGTCGAGGGTGACGAAATCATCGTGCAGGGGATAAACAGGGAAGAGGTCGGGCAGACAGCTATAAACATCGAACAGGCGGCACGGGTTACGCGCCGTGACTCGAGAGTCTTCCAGGACGGTTGCTACATAACGGAGAGGGCTTGAAATGGAAAGGAAAAAGCGCAAACTGAAGTTCAGGCGTCAGCAAGCTTCCCAGCTGAGGCGATTGGGCGAGAGTTGGCGCAGGCCTAAGGGATTAGACAGCAAGATGCGTCTAGGTAAGAAGGGTAAGCCATCGACTCCCTCGGTCGGCTATCGGAAGCTGAGAGCTACTCGAGGAACTTCCCCCTCCGGGCTTAGGGAGGTTCTGGTGAACAATTCAAACGACGTCAAGGGGGTCGACCCAAGGCAGCAGGCGGTGAGGATAAGCGCCCGGGTCGGTCAGCGCAAGCGTGAGGAAATTCTCAAAGTCACCAAGAAGCGCGGGATAAAAGTACTCAACCCAGGAGGTGTCAAGCGTGGAGCTAAGCACGCAGAGAAGGCTGGCGGCTGATCTTTTGGATGTGGGCGTCAATCGGGTCTGGATAGATCCGGAGCGCGAGGCAGATGTCGCAGGAGCAATCACAAAAGCTGACATCAGGCGCCTGATAAAAGACGGCACCATCAAAGCCCGCCCGAAAGAGGGGATTAGTCGTTCGAGAGCTCGAAGACGCATGACTCAGCGCAGGAAGGGTAGGCGGAGAGGACCCGGAAGCAGAAAAGGCCGGTTAAAGGCCAGGACGCCGAAGAAGGAAGCGTGGATTCGTAGGGTTCGGCCACTCCGGGCGAGGTTGCGCGAACTTCGTGAGAATGGCACGATTAATCCGAGCCAGTACCGACGGCTTTACCGCATGGTCAAAGGTGGCTCGTTCAGGAGCAAGGCCCACTTGGACACCTACCTGAAGGAGCGAGGGATGATAAAGGAGTGAGATGGCGCATGTCAAAGATGGGTCCACGTTGGAGGGTGCCGTTCAAGCGTAAGCGGGATGGCAAAACTGATTATCGCCAGAGGACCAAACTTCTCCGCTCTGGGAAACCTCGGCTGGTCGTTCGCCCCTCCCTGAAACACATTACTGTCCAAGTCGTCCGCGCTACTCCGGGGGGAGATTCGACGCTCGCCTCTGCGCACTCCAGCGAGCTTTCGAAATTTGGCTGGAAGGCCCACTCTGGGAACGTGCCAGCGGCTTATCTTACCGGACTCCTGTGCGGGTACCGGGCTGTGAAAGCTGGGGCAACCGAGGGTATTCTGGATTTGGACATGCACACTCCAACTCCTCAGGGGAAAGTTTTCGCTGCTCTAAAGGGAGTATTGGATGCCGGGCTGAAAGTGCCTCACGGCGAAAAGATGTTCCCCACAGACGAGCGGACTCGCGGTGATCATATCGCCCAGTACGCCGCGAAGCTCAAGTCGAATGAAGATGCATATCGCGCTCAGTTTTCAGGATATTCTAGCAGAGGTTTGAGCCTCGAGGATCTCTCCGAGCACTTTAAACAAATCAAACAAGCAATAACCACGCAACACGAGGGTCGAAAATGAGCAATAAACGCACAACACGAAGGCCGAAAGTGAAAGAGTTTGACATCGATCTCTGGCAACCGCGGACCTCTATCGGACGGAGGGTGAAGGAAGGGGAGATTACCAGCCTCTCTCAAATCCTGCGCAAGGGGCAGCGCCCGCGTGAGCCCGAGATAGTAGACGCGCTGGTCCCTGGTCTAGAGGAAGAGATACTTGGAGTCAACTTGGTTCAACGAATGCATAGGTCCGGGCGCCGGATAAAATTCAGAGTGACTACCGTAGTGGGGAATGGAGATGGTATAGTGGGGGTGGCCCACGCCAGCGGTAGTGGAGTCGGCCCGTCGATAAGAAAGGCGATTACCGTGGCGAAGATGAATGTCATCGAGGTTGCCCGGGGCTGTGGTAGCTGGGAGTGCAGATGCGGCCGCCCACATTCGATACCATTCGAGGTGAGCGGAAACAAGGCCAGCGTTTATGTGACGTTGAAGCCGGCTCCTCGCGGACTTGGGCTGGCGGCGGCCGAGGTTCCCAAGATAGTCATGCGACGTGCGGGGATCAAAGACGCGTGGACGCATGCTCGCGGCCGAACTCGCACTACTGTCAACTTCGCGCTCGCGACTTTCGATGCCCTAAAGCAGACGGCCAGGATGGCAACGCGTGAACCCTACTCAGAACATGTTGTCATAGGAAAGGCAGGTGAGAAAGTTGGCTGAGCTGGCTGTAGTCAGGGTGCGTGGAAGCGTCGGGACCAGGAGGGGTGTCGAGGACACTTTGCGCACACTCGGGTTAACCAGGGTCAACCACTGCGTGGTTATCGAGGATTCCCCCTCCCACAAGGGGATGCTCCGGAAGGTGAAGGACATGGCCACGTGGGGGGAAGTTGGGCCTGAGGCTCTCGAGGTTCTCCTGCGTAAGAGGGGCAGGCTGACGGGCGACGAGCGCCTGTCGGACGAGTTTGTAAAATCACACACCAAGTTTGAATCCATCAAGATGTTTTCGGAAGCGGTTTGCGGCGGCGGAGCAAAGTTGGGGGATCTCCCCGGCCTGAAGAAGGTTTTTCGGTTACGCCCTCCGAAGAAGGGCTACGGGAAGATTAAGCAGTCCTTCAGGGACGGAGGGGCACTTGGCTACCGCGCCGAGGAGATAAATGGCCTGATTATGCACATGAGCTAGGTGGTTCGATGGTAGTTCGCAGACGTCGGAAAGTCCTGAAGAAGCGAGGGTCGCGCACAATGGGCGGCGGCAGTGTCAAGAAGCGCCGGGGAGCTGGGAACCGCGGAGGCAGGGGCATGGCCGGGAGCCACAAGCACAAGTGGACTACAGTGGTCAGGAGCGGCCGCGACTACTTCGGCAAGCGGGGTTTCACCCGACCAATCGGCGCGCGGAAGGCCACCAACCCCATCAACGTTGGCGAACTCGACCAACTTTTGGACAAACTGCTCGAGGAAAAAATTGCGAAGCGTGATGGGGACAAATTTGTGATAGAGGCCGGCGGACTGGGAGTTGACAAGGTGCTGGGCGGCGGCAAAGCGACCCACCCCATGAAAGTGGTGGCCAAGGAATTCTCAGAATCGGCGAAGAAGAAGTTGGAAGGCGCTGGCGGCGAAGCTGTTGTCGGGTGAGTTCGGTGGAGGAGGCTCCAGAACTAAGGTCAAAACTTTATGTCCTTGAGCCCGTTGTCCGCAAACTTCCCGAGGTCGCGATCCCCAAGCGTCACATCTCCTTTAAAGAGAAGTTCATCTGGTCAGGCCTGGCGCTGATAGTTTTCCTGATAATGACTCAAATCCCGCTGTACGGGATGACGGGTCCAGCGCAGAACTGGTTCGGAAACCTCCAGTATATCCTTGCGAGCCGGAGCGGGACCCTGATGCAGCTGGGAATCGGCCCCATAGTGACGGCCGGGATCATCATGCAGCTCTTAGTGGGCGCTAAGATCATTAAGCTGAATCTTAGCGAGCCCAGAGACCGGGCGCTCTTTACCGGAGTTCAAAAGATGCTGGCGATAATCGTTGGCCTGTTCCAAGCGGCAGCTTTCGTGTTCGCTGGTGCTTTCACTAGCGGTGGGGCCCTGACTATGGCCCGGGCCATGTTTCTGATAGTCCAGCTCGTGATTGGGGTGCTTGTTGTAATCTATCTTGATGAGCTAGTGTCGAAGTATGGGTTCGGAAGCGGGATTAGCCTCTTCATCGCGGGCGGCGTGGCGGCGACGGTGTTCTGGCAGGCCTTTAACCCGTTTGCATCGGCTGCATATCCTGGCCAGCTCGCCGGGGCAGTCCCCAATTTCGTAGCTGCCCTAGCATCTGGCGCTCCTGGGATGATGGGCGATGCCTTCTTCAGGACGTTTGAGCCCAACATGATAGGAGTCTTCGCGACCATCGCAGTGTTCTTCATAGTCGTCTATGCGGAGAGCATGCGAGTCGAGATCCCGCTGGCCTACAGCCGCTTTGGAGGCATCCGCGGTCGCTACCCGATCAGGTTCTTCTACGCGTCGGTTATCCCGGTAATCTTGTCGCTGGTGCTGTTTACGAACTTCCAGATTATAGGCAGGATAGTCGGGGGCCCGGTTCAGGGGTTCGTTGGCACCTACCTAACCTCTCCACAAGGGCTGTCCGCGGTGGGCGCCGATCCAGTCCGGGCAATAGTGTACATGTTAATTTTGATGGGCACCTGCATGGCGTTCGCTTGGCTTTGGGTCAATATGACCAATATGGGCCCCCGCGACGTGGCCCAGCAGCTTCACCGGTCCGGAATGTCGATTCCAGGCTTCAGGCGAGATATTAGGGTTATGGAACGAGTGCTGAGTCGGTATATTACCGCGGTCACGCTTCTGGGCGGGGCCGCGGTCGGTGCACTGGCGGCCGGGGCGAACTTCCTGGGGGCGCTGAGTAGCGGCACAGGTATATTACTGACCGTGAGCATCATCTATAGGCTGTATCAGGAAATTGCCAGGGAGCAGATATCCGAGATGTTCCCGGCGGCGAGGAGGTTACTTGGTGAGTAGGCCAGCGGTCGTGACGGGCGCCCCCGGCGTGGGCAAGACCACGGTTGTGGACGGTGCGCTGAAAAAGCTCGAAGAGATGGGGTCCGCCTACGAGCTGGTCAATTACGGCGACGTTATGCTGGAGATAGCGCGGGAGAGGGCTGGCGGGAGCGACCGGGACAAGATGCGGGAGCTAAAGTACGAACTCTATCGCGAGATCCAGGAGGGGGC
>CAZKSL010000046.1:0-6975 GCA_964555495.1 Hadarchaeota archaeon (SeqCode) | reverse complement strand
CGAGAAGGTCGAGAGCAACCTTCAGAGCATGGGGGCCGCGCTGGACGAGATCGGGCGTCAGATGCAAAAACTTTCCGCCCAGAGGGACGATGCACTCAGGTTCAAACAGCTTGGGGGGGATCTCGAGGAAACTCAGGCAGCGTTGCTTTATCTCCGTCGGAACTCCTACCAAAAGAAACTGTCAAAACTGAGGGACAAGCTGAAGAGCGGCAGCAAATGGCTTGAGGAACTGCGTAAGAAAAAAGAAGAACTCGAGAAGGAAGAAAGAGAATACGGGGATGAGGAGAAAAAACTCGGCAAGTTCATCGAGAAAAAAGAGAGCTCCCACACAGTCGTCGCGGTGGAGAGACTACGCGAACGTGTGCGAACTTTCAAGGAGACCTTCGACTCAACCGAAAGAAGCTACAGAGATATGGAAAGGAAAATCAAACGCCTCCAGAGTAGAATCAAGGAAGTCGCGAAGGACGCTCGCGAGCGCGCAGATTCCGAAAAAATCATCGAACTCTCAAGTGAATTCTCCGAACTTCGGGGACAATTTAATAATATAACCAAAAAACTGGGGGAAAAGCGTCAGCCGTCGTCTAAAATCCGATCCGCTCTTTCGAGGCTACGCAAGGTGCTTGATAAGATGCACGCGGTCATCGTGAAGTTAGATGACTACCTGAAGGAGACGTTACAATCCCAAGAGGAACTCGCGCAACTGGCGGAGAAGGCCGGAGAGAGGCAGCAGGCGAGCACGAGGCTGCAACGGCTGCGGGCGGAACAAATGGCGCTCAGAGAGCAACGCTCGGTGTTGCAGGAGAGACTCCGCGAATTTGAGCAAAAAATTGAAGACACTAAGAAATCACTCGATGCAGCGTCTAAAGATATGAAAAAAGTGCGGGGGTCAATTCAAGACGCGCGCAAGAAACGAGAGGAACTTCAGGAGAAGATTTCAAAGATAGGGGGAAAAATCTCGAGAGTCGAGCAAAGAATTGAAGAGGTCAAGGATAACCAGGAGGATCACCGTGTCAAGGAGGCTGGCCTCAAGGCGGAGTTCAAAAGTGTAAAACAGGAGTGGATGGGCCTCAAGGAAAAACCGAAGGGGAAACCGAAGACCAGCGCCTCCGAGCTCGAACGCAAACTCAATCGAACTAAGACGGAACTCGAGAAGCTGGAGCCCGTCAACATGCAGGCCCTCCAGGATTACAGGGAGACCAAGAAGCGGTACGACTCTCAGAAGGGGAGATACGACAAACTCGTCGGAGAAAAGCAGGCGCTGCTTGACTTCATGCGGGAAATCGATCAGAAGAAAACCCGGGTCTTCATGGAGACATTTAACCAACTCTCTCAGAACTTCACCAAAATCTTTAAGGGGTTATCTCCCGGTGGAACAGCGCAACTAGTGCTGGAGAACTCGGAAGCTCCGCTGGAAGGGGGGCTTGAGATCGAGGCAAATCCCGCCGGTAAGAAGCTCCTGCGCGCCGATTCCATGTCGGGTGGGGAGAAAGCACTGACCGCTCTGGCATTTATCTTCGCCCTCCAACGCGCTAGACCGACAACCCTTTATGTACTGGATGAGATTGACGCCCATCTTGACCCGGGGAATCTGAAGAGGGTGGCAAAGATGCTCAGGCGCTCGGCCAGGCAATCTCAAATTATAGTAATCACTCTAAGGGATGCCATGATGTCGGTAGCTGACCGCCTGTTCGGCGTGAGCATGGACAAGGCGGGGGAGTCCCACCTCGTCTCCGTCGAGCTGGCAGGACTAACGTGAGGTGCTGAGAATGGTAGTAGTCTTCGATCAACCGTTTCAAATCCTGCTTGAGCTGGTCCAGACCCACAAGCTCGACCCGTGGGACATCGATATCGAGAAGCTTACTGATATCTTCGTGCAGCGGATTCGGGAGATGCAGAAGCTGGACCTGCGGGTGTCAGGCCGGACGCTTCTATCGGCCGCGATTCTCCTACGGATGAAATCTAGCTACATCGCTGGCGACGGGCATGAACAGGAGGATGAGGAGGAACTCGAAGATGGAATCGACCTGGGGCTCCCCGAACTCGGCCCCCTTATGATGGTGCAACGAACACCACGAAAGATCACGCTCGACGACCTGCTGAGTACCCTCCAAGAGGCGCTAATGGAGCCGCCACCCCAAAAGCCCGGCCCCAGAAAGAAACTGGAGAGCATAGTCCGTGAGCTGAGCGAGTACCACATAAACATCGATAAGATGCTAGTGGACTTTCACCGGCGAATAGCCAAGCTCACACAGAACGGGGAGGCAATAGGACTGACCGAGTTGCTCACGGAGAAGTCCAGGATAGAGCTCGCGCGAACGCTGTTGCTGGCCCTGTTCCTGAGCGCGGAAGGTAAGATCACTCTCCGGCAGGACGAACCCTTCGGAGAGATATTTATTTCCCTAGAGGAGCGCCCGGGTGCGTGAGCGTGGGCATCAAGGATGACCAGTCCACAATTGAGGCGGCCCTGTACGCAGCTGATCGGCCACTGAGTCTCGATGAAATCCGCAAGGTCTTGGGCACTAGTTCTGAGACATACACGCGAAAACTGCTAGACTCCCTGAAGGAGGATTACAAAAAGCGGAAGGGATCACTTGATCTCACCGAAACCGCGAAGGATACCTACTCGCTGCGCCTGCGCGAGGAGTTCATGCCAAAGCTCGAGGGCATAGTACCGAAGACCAAGCTGACCCGTGGGGCCCTCAAGACTCTTGCAATCATTGCCTACAAGCAGCCAATTTACCAAGCGAAGCTGGCGGATCTCAGAGGGGGGCGGGTCTACGAGTACGTGAAGAAACTCCTTGACTTGGGATTCATCGAGGCCAAGCCCTTCGGCCGGACGAAGGTGCTTCGGACCTCCAAGAAATTTTCAGGGTACTTCGGCTTCGAGGACGATATGGACAAGATTCGCGAGCGCCTCGAACAAATGATGAAGTAGCTGAATGCGAGCAACACTTTTAACCCTAGTCGTGTAGAGCCTCTGAGAGGATCAAGATGGCCAGATGGCAGGGACGATCGAGGAAGAAGCCGAGCGGCGGACGCACCTGGCCCAAGCGCAAGAAGCGAAAGTATGAGCTGGGTCGTGAGTCAGCTGAAACCAGGATAGGGACATCAAAGCGAGTTCAGGTGGCTGTGCGGGGAAGCGGCCGAAAGCTTCGACTTCTAGCAGCAGACGAGGCCAACATCACCGCCCCAGGAAGTGGAGAGACCAAAAAGGCCAAGATCAGCTCCGTCCTAGAAAATCCCGCCAACCCCCACTTTGTCCGGCGAAACATCGTGACCCGGGGCGCGGTGATTGAGACCGAACTCGGCAGGGCGCAAGTCACGGGCAGACCGGGGCAGGACGGAACCGTAAACGCCATTCTCCTCGAGGCGAAAAAACCGCAGGAAAAGCCGCCCACGAAGCCCAAGGAGGAAGCCGAGTCGGAGGAGAAGCGCGAGGAAGTGGCCCCGAAGCCAAAAGTAGAGAAGCCCTCTGAAGAAGCGCCGAAGCCACCAGTTGAGTCATAGAGTTTTCGCCCCATACCATTTTGCATGCTATCCGTTTCCCTCAGCTTGTCCAAGTGACATAGCTATGTCACTGCCACGAAGACTCGCGGTCGGAGCCCGGCTTGCTTCGGCGGGTCAATTTGCCTTGAACAACAGATACGCAAGCATTATCATGGCCAGTATGGCCACTGCCTGGGTGACCGCGTACGCAAAGGGGATCATCAGGCAGAACAGAATGCCCGTGAGTATCAGTAGGCCCGCCGTTCGCGAGGCCACCCCTGGGATGCCCGTGCTTGCCTTTATCTTGTTTATACCGCTTCCTAGCAAGATGAGAAACAGGCCGTTGAGTTCGAACCAGATGATGCCCGCCGCGCCGAGCGCCTCTATGAAGTTATCGCCGAGGCCGACAAACTTTAAGTCCTCGGGACTGGCAACTATCGAATTTAGAGGCGTCCCATCGACCCACAGTATTATGCGCGCGATCAAACCGAGTGCCAGCACCAGCACAGCAAATATGAAGATTTTGTTGGGGAATTCGCCCCAGTACCTGTTCGAGAGTCCGAGCACACCGATTGCGATGAGCCCCATACTACACGCCCAGGTTATCCCCTCTCCGTAATCCAGCCCCTCTGCCGCGTAGCCGTAGTCTATGTAACTGGTGTTATACATTACCATGGCCACTGTCGCCACTATGGCGGCCCCCATGAGGCCGATTGCACCTAGGCCGCCGATTTTCATCAAGTCGTTTGACATCGTGACCCCCGGTGGATAGCTACTCCCTGCCCTCACGAGTCGTGACCCTGTACAATCGCTCCGGGGGTAAGAGCTCTTTGATTGGTTTGCGGCCCGCCATTACCTCGTCGACGCTGTGGATGACGCCCCCCCACTCCTCGATAGTCGAACGGATCGTTGGATAATCGAGCTTCCCGTCGATGGTGACCTTGACAGTCTCCGTCTCCTTGTCTATCTCGATCAGAGTGACATTCACGCCCTCCACGCCCGACATCGAGCCCAGCTTAGCTGCAAACTCGGGGAGCGGTGGCGTGTGGGGCTTCAGAACGTCAAGCACTATCCGCCAGAGCCTTGGCTTCCTTCTTGTCATAAACCCTCACATCTCCCGAAGTTGCCTCCGAGATAAAAGGCTTTTGCTGGATTTTGGCGCGGAAAAAGCGAAAAAACTGCCCCCTTTATCCATTCTATCTTTATGCTTTGCGAAACATTTATTAGCTAGAATGGAGTTGCTAGCTTAAAGCTTTGGGGAGATTTAAAAATGCAGAGGTTGGGCAAGATCCTGCACGCTGACAGGCGGAGCCTGGTGGCCAGAGTCGAGCGAACCCCGAGGTTGGGTGCGAAAGTGCACAATCGGGGGCGCGAGCTAGTCGGCAGGATATCTGACGTGTTCGGCCCAACCAGCTCACCTTACATCGGAATCAAGCCCGCCCGGAGCCTGAAGCCCGACAAAATCCCGGGCCTCAAGGGCGGCGAGATATATATTGGAGGGACGTCTCATGGCACGAAAAAAGAAGGGAAGTAAGCGAAAAAGCCAGAAGATTACCAAGCGTAAGGCTAAGAGGACCAAGAGTAGAGCGAAAACAACTAAGAAAAAGGCGGAGGGCGCGAACTGCCCCGCGTGTGGGTCTGAGAGGCTCCTGCGCGACTACCAGCACGGCACCCTGATTTGCGGCAGCTGCGGGCTGGTCGTCCGGGATAAAATAATGGACAGAGGACCAGAGTGGCGCGCTTTCGACCAGGAGCAGCGGGATCAGCGGGGGCGAGTTGGAGCGCCCATGACCTACACGATTCACGATAAAGGCCTCTCAACGATGATCGACTGGCGGAACCGCGACTCCCACGGAAAAGACCTCACTCCCAAGCGGCGGGCACAAATTTACCGCCTGAGAAAGTGGCAGCGCCGGATCAGGGTCTCCGACGCCATGGAGCGCAACCTAGCATTCGCCCTCTCCGAGCTCGACCGGATGGCTTCCCACCTGGGACTGCCCAGGAGCGTGCGGGAGACCGCAGCCGTCATCTACCGCCGGGCCGTTGAGAAGCATCTCATCCGCGGGCGCTCGATCGAGGGCGTTGCGGCGGCGGCCCTCTACGCCGCGTGCAGGGAAAACAAGGTCCCCCGAACCCTCGACGAAATCGCGGATGTTTCGCGCGTCAGCAAGAAGGAGATAGGGAGGAGCTACCGGTTCATCGCCCGGGAGCTGCTGATTCACCTGAGCCCGACCAGCCCAATCGACTACGTCTCGCGCTTCGGGAGCGAACTCGGCCTCTCCGGAGAGGCCCAGTCCAAGGCGATCGAACTGCTGAAGAAGGCCAGCAAGGAGGGGCTGACATCTGGTCGCGGGCCGACCGGGGTCGCGGCGGCAGCGATCTACATCGCGAGCGTCATGTCGGGGGAGAGGCGGACCCAGCGGGACGTGGCCGATGTGGCGCGAGTAACAGAGGTCACCGTGAGGAACCGCTACAAGGAACTCTGTGAGAAGCTAGGATTGGACGTAGAGCTCTAGAGCCCTATTCCTCATTTCTAGTTATGGCCCCCGCAGAAGGCAAAAGTATCGCGAACATAAACATCTATTGATTCTCATGCGCGGAACCTACGCCCTGCTCGTCCAAGTCCCCCATGACATCAGGGTTACCGTCGGGAAGCTCGGTACCCTCGAGTTCGCGGCTGGCTGGTACGCCTATGTCGGATCTGCGCTCGGCGGCCTAGAGGGGCGAGTCAAGCGGCACACCCGCGTCGAGAAGCAGAAGCACTGGCACGTCGATTACCTCCTGACCAAGGGGCAGATCGGCGATGTGATCTACGGCGAGGGCGAGGAGCGGAAGGAGTGCGAAATCGCCAAGAAACTAGCCGCACAATTTCAGAGTGTGCGAGGGTTCGGGTCGAGCGACTGCGGCTGCCACTCACATCTTTTTTACAGTCCCGACCCCCGGGAACTCCGGGAGGGTATCATCGCGGGCTTCAGATCCGCGGGCCTAAAACCAAGGAAGGGTGAAAAACTTGGGTAAACGATGGCAGCGCGAACGGAAACACGAGCACTTTTACCGCATGGCCAAGCGAAAGGGCTACAGGAGCCGAGCGGCCTTCAAGCTCAAGGAGTTGTCCAAGCGCTACGGGGTCCTGCACGGGGGTGACGTGGCCGTCGACCTCGGTGCGGCGCCCGGCGGCTGGCTCCAAGTTGCGCGCGAGTCCGTTGGCGGCAGGGGCTTCGTGTTAGGAGTCGACCTCCAACCGATTGAAAAGCTGCCCCAGGAAAACGTCGCTACGATCCAGGCGGACATCACCGAGCCTGGAACCGCAAGGATTATCGGGAAAAAGCTACCGAGACCCGCGGATGTCGTGCTCTCAGACGCCTCCCCTGACATCTCCGGCGTGTGGGACGTTGACCACGCCAGATCCGTGAACCTGGCGAGAAGCGCCCTCGAAATCGCCGCCCAAGTCCTGAAACCGGGTGGGAGGATGATGGTCAAGGTTTTCCA
>CAZKSL010000045.1:0-7248 GCA_964555495.1 Hadarchaeota archaeon (SeqCode) | reverse complement strand
GGGTCGGGTTGAACTGGGCGTGGGGGGGGAGGTCCTTCCTCTTCGTGGGGCAGCAGATGTCCTACCTCGAGTTCATGGCCCCGGGTATAGTCGGGATGACGCTGCTGTTCTCGGGGACCTTCGCCGGGATCTCGGTGCTCTGGGACAAGCAGTTCGGGTTCATGAAGGAGATACTCGTCGCCCCCGTCTCCAGGGTCAGCATCATGGTCGGGAAGGTCCTCGGCGGCGCTACCACCTCGATATTTCAGGGGGTCCTCCTGCTCCTCGTCGCGGCCCTGGTGGGGGTGAGCCTGCCCGGAGGGGTGGGGATCCTGCAGGCGCTGCTGTTCATGTTCCTGATCGCGGTCAGCTTCGTCAGCGTGGGGCTGGCCTTCGCCTCCCGGATGGAGGACCCGAACACCTTCCCGGTGGTGATAAACTTCTTCATCATGCCGGTCTTCTTCCTCTCGGGGGCGCTCTTCCCGCTCGGGTCGGCGCCCGGGTGGCTGCAGACCCTGAGCTACGTCAACCCCATGACCTACGGAGTCGACGGGCTGAGGGGGGCGATCCTCGGGACCTCGCGGTTCCCCCTCTGGCTCGACCTGGCGGTGATCGCCGCCTTCGCCGCGGTCGTGATCCTGGTGGGGAGCTACCTCTTCCGGAAGATGACGGCCTGAACTCAGGTTTCTGCCTGAAGTGCGGCAAGAGGGTGATTAGGAGGTAGATGGCCACCAAGGCCTCGATCATGTGTCTGATTTAGTACCTAGCTCCATTCAACCTTCTCGCAAAGTAAAAACCTTAATAATTGCTTCTTTTGGCAATTTCTAGAAAAATTTGATCCCAAACACTAAATAGGATCCTTTTTGATCTGATCTGATCGAAACGGGCGATGAGAATACTGTATTCAAAAATTAACTCGACTTGTCCCAATCCGTTGGTGTAAACGTGGAGGATTCCAAATGAGAATGAACGAACTCTTGCCTCAATTATGGAATTTGAAGAAAGATCAATCAAAGACAATATACACCGCAGCCGATGGCACCAATGTTACTGCCACCAGAACTGATAAGATAACCCATAAAGATTTTGGAGTTGGTCTTGCAATCCCGGAAAAACCTGAGTTCCGTCCGACCCATGTTAGGTTATTATTTGACCTACATCTAAAACGCAGAAGTGAACCCGATAAAGTTGAGAAATTATTTCATGCTTTAGAAAAAACCTACGGAGGAGAGGACCCGAAGAAGTTTCTCCCAGAACTTAAAGATATTGATTTTAAGATGAAGCTAGACAGCGCTGAAGTTAATCTCTACTACGCGCAGCTTTTAATGGTCGAACAAGATTTCAATTATATCCCAAGGGAGGATCTCAACAACCATCTAGTGAAAGTTACCAAGAAAAACAAGCGGGAAAAACCGACCCAGATATTGGCGAAAATTAATGGCAAGCAGATGGAGAAAAAAGTAAGCGACTTAAATCCTCCCAGAGATTTTCTAATGAGATACATTAGACGAACATTAAGAGATGAGCTAGAAAATATTGATGAGATCATTACCGGGGCCGTTAGAAGGTGGCCACCAAAACCTCAGTTCAAAAAAAGGCTTCTTGATGGTCTCCCAGAACCAGCCCCCTGGATTCTGAAGCTGTTGGAAGGTAAGATTTAATGGATAAGTATGTTCCAATGGAAGAAATCACCCGCGCCGACTACGAAAAATTCCTGAAGTCCCACAAGGAAGTCAAAATCGAAAACGTCAAGGTTGCCCTTCCCAAGAAGCACGAAATCGAAAAATTCGCCCCGAAAGATTTCTCCCCCGAAACCACCACGGTCTGGTCCTTTCCCGACCGCGGGGATTGGGCCACGCACCGGGGGAACTACCGTGGCAACTGGTCCCCCTACATCCCACGCAACCTGATCGAGCGCTATACCAAGAAGGACGACCTGGTTCTAGACCAGATGGTTGGATCTGGGACCACCTTGGTTGAGTGCAAGCTCCTCCAGCGCCGAGGCATTGGAGTCGACATAAACCAAGATGCGATCATGGTGACGCGCAACCGACTAGATTTCCCATATAATCCCTCAGATGGGGACTACGATGAGCCAGAGATCAAGACATACGTGGGGGACGCCCGCAACTTGGACAAAATTGAAGACGGGAGCGTGGACCTAATTGCGACCCACCCCCCTTACGCTAGCATAATCCCCTACTCCCACAATCGGGTGGAGGGTGACCTCTCCAGTGTGCACGAGATCGCGGAGTTCGCTAAAGAGATGCGGAAGGCGGCAGAAGAGAGCCACCGAGTGCTCAAACCAGGTGGACATTGCGGAATCCTGATCGGCGAGACCCGGCGACACAAGCACCTAGTGCCGATCACCCCCCGAGTCCTGCAGTCCTTCCTAGACGTGGGCTTCATCCTCCGGGAAGATGTCATAAAGCTGCAGTGGAAGATGAAGTCGACGAGGGAGAGGTGGAGGGGAAAGAAATACGATTTTCTCCTGATCGGGCACGAGCACCTCTTCATCTTCAGGAAGCTGGAGGAGGGAGAGCGGCCGACGAAGTTCAAGGAGAGCGTGAAGTGGTGGGAATAAATTTTTAGGAGAACCTCTCGGGTGGAGAACTGAAAAATCTGAATTTTTTCCTCATAAATTGGGCAAATTTTTAGGGGATTTATAAATCTCTATGTGCTGCGGTTAGCATAACACGGATAAACCAAGACTACTACAGGGAACACGGGCGAACTTAGATGGCAAAGAGAAGAAAGCAAGGTCAAAGCAAGCACGACCGGTCTGTGGATCGTAGGGCAAAATCCCTGCAGGGCCGGGGGTGGAAAGTCCGGGCAGATGTGCGGGGCTTCAAGAGACCGAAAACCGTTCGCGTGGGCAGGGACGTAGCAAGGCCCGATATAGTGGCCAAGAAAGGCGGGTGGACTAGAATAATCGAAGTGGAAACTCCGGGCTCCATGAAGACCGATGAAGATCAGCGCCGGGTGCTGAGAAGGTACGCCAGGAGAAAGAAGAACACGGAGTACAGGACTGGTGTGGCTAGATAGCGGGCTGGCGGAGAGTTGGCTAATAATCACATCGTTCCTGAGAAAAAACGAAGTCTATAAAAAGAATCGTAGTGCGCCTATTAAAACAAAATAAGTTCAACTTAGTTTTTCTCCTATAGATGCAAGCCACGGAGTATTCATGAACCAGTTCACACTTTCCTTGATAAGCCCTTCGATACTATTGTAGTTGAGCTGTTTGGCTGCAGCAAGTAGTTTCTCATCTTCAGTAACCGAGTCAGGCAGTTTAATACTGTACCTAGACCGCGCTTCGTTGATTATCTGTGTCTCTAGGTTAGTTGGGACTAAATGAACCCGAGCCCGAACAGCATTTTCTTTAATATTTTCAGCTAATTTGATGATACCGTCAGATAAGCTAACGCCAAAATCTAAGGTATGCGTCTTAGAAGGAGTGCGGATGTACTCTTCAAGCTTCTGCGCTAATCTCTCGGGGGATATTCTATCTGCATCACCAATAATCAGAATCTCATGCCCGGCGTAGTGGGAATGTATCATTTGCCTCATGATTCTTGGAACTATAAAGTAAATTCGTGAAGCTCCCCCGCAGTTTATCAGTAAAGCTCCGGATCGGTGATTCCTAATCCTTCCGCTTATGTTATCAGTACTGGGATCTGTTATCATAACTTTAATTTTGGATTTCATGAACTCTCGGAAGAATATGACATCATGCTTTCCTTCGACGAGTACTGTAAACGGAGACAACTAGATGCCCCTAAGGTCCAAGCCCATATCCTCAGACTCTTGTAAGGCTTCTTCACCATCCATGACCTCGTAATCAACCGGACTACCCTCCCCGTGCATTCTGATTATGCACGTATCTTCCTTCGCTTCCTTGAGGATATACTTCAAGAACTCAAGACTATGGGTGGAAATAAATAACTGTATTTTATCTTTCTGTGCAGCCTTCGCTAAGTATCTCGAGGTTAATTCCATGAACCCCGGGTGCAGATGATTCTCAGGCTCTTCCAACACGGCTATACCTCCGCGAGCCAAGGCGGAGACGAAGGCTATACGGAGAACCTCTATAAATCCTTCACCCATAAGAGAGAGGGGAACAGGTCTGTCAACACCGCGCAGATAAACAAATATTTCTTCCTCCAAAGTTCTAACGTCGGCTAAGTACTCTAAGTCTTTTCTCACGGAATCCATAATTAATGAAAACTTACTTGTCGGGAGAAGGGCATCGTGCAAATCTTTTAGCGAAATTCCGTAATCTGTGCCCACAAAAACAATATTGGAGGGAGTTCCACGTGAAGGTAAAATTTCTTTCTCTGAGTGTAAAGCGATACTAACATCGCCCGTAAGTGAGGTTGATATAAACAACTTAGGCTGCTTAATTAGTTCTCTGTAGGCAGTTTCGCGAAGCTGGGTATACCTGTCCCTATCAAAAATATCTGGCCTTTCCTTTCTTTCACGAAAATACGGGTCGCGGAAATATTGGTGGACGCGAGACGAAGCGTGAAGTTCTACATATCTTTCCAATAGAGGTTTGGCCTTTTCCACGAGTTCCTCTGGAAGACCTTCTTCAACATATTTCATTGTAACATCTATTTTGTTCGGCGGCATAGTCGCCCTTATTCTACACCCCTCATGTCCTATTTTGATAAAATATCCCAAATTCCATTTCTTTCGTTTCACAAAATTCTCTAGAATATCTTTCCCTAGTGCATCAACGTAGCCTTTTGACGAGGTGGCTACAAGAGTCGTTGCTTCAAGTACTGATGATTTCCCGGTGTTGTTTCGTCCTACGAATATGTTTATCTTCTTAGGTTCAAGGTTGAATTTCTCAATGCCCCTATACCCCTTTATTTCTAAGCTCTGTATTGGTTTCAAGTTGATTCCCCCACCTTATAAAAATGAACCCAATTTACTAATAAAATTAATCTACGCAGATTAGGGATTAAAAGCAAATTATGATTCTAACCAGGCCAAAATCGATCTTTGATAGAATTATTAAACTAATCTTCTAACGTGCGTGAAGAACTGGGGCGAACTCTCCATCATTCGCCGATGATTTCGTGTCTCGATCTCACGAACTCTAAAACACCTCACCCCGACCAAGTTCTATGCACCACGCGCCAGGACTGCAGCCAGATACGGCGCCTCTTGAGCTAACGACCTCAGGTGGTGCGGGGGACGGGATTCGAACCCGCGCACCCCTTCGGGACTAGGCCCTCAACCTAGCGCCTTTGACCAGACTTGGCTACCCCCGCGCCGGGAAAAAATATGCTCGCCCTACAATTTAAATTCAGAGTTTATTCAGCTGCTTCACGAACTCTTTGGACTTGCCCTCTAAAACCTTCGCCGCCTTATCGACAATTTCCTCCGGGGGCATGGCACCAGAGGACTCGACCTTGAAGACAAACTTGGTCGCGTCGTGCCCGACCTTGATCGCGTCCTTGGGGCAGGCCTCGACGCAGGCCATGGACATCAGGCAGCGCTCGAGCTCCTTCACGGTCAGCTCCTCCCCCTTCAGCTCCAGCAGGCCGCGGGGGCAGGCCTCGACGCACTTCGCGCAGGCGTTGCAGAGTTTCTGGTCGATCTCAAGCGTGGGCATGTACTTGTAGCTCACGACCCCCGGCGCCCACCGCGCGTGCTCCTTGCCCAGCCCTAGGTGGGCGATCGCCGTCAGCTCGAGGGCCTGTCCCTCGTCCAGCCTCACGAGAGGTATGGAGTCGCTGACGGGGGCAACATCCTTGTCCGATGACTTGAGGTCGCCGCTCCTCACCACGGCGGGACCGTCCTTCTTCAGCGTCAGGCTCACGCTGCACTTCGGGCAGCGGTCGTCCTTGCATGGGCACTCCGCGGGCAACTTGTAGCCGCCCGGGGTGCGCAGGGGCACGAGGCCGATGCGGTGCGCCAGGATCTCGTCGTGCATGACCGAGTCGTTGGAGAGAAAATCCACCTCGTCGACGGCCATGGTCGGGACCTCGCGCAGCATCGCGCGCCTGAGGGCGTTCGCGAAGGCCGGGGTGGTGTCAGACAGCACGAACTCCAGGTTCTCCCCATCGTGTCTCAGAACCATCAATTCCATCGGTTATCCTCCTAGACCCTCCGGCCCCTTCGGCCTCCTTTTTTCCTGCAACCGTTGTGAGGCACGGGTGTGACATCCTCGATGCGGCCTATCCTCATGCCGGCGCGCGCCAAGGCCCTGATCGCCGCCTGCGCTCCGGGGCCTGGGCTCTTGGCACCGCTGCCGCCGGGCGCTCGAACTTTAATGTGAACTCCATCAAAACCTTTGTCCTTCGCCTCCTCGGCCGCGCGCATAGCAGCCTGCATCGAGGCGTAGGGCGAGGACTCCTCTCGATCGGACTTCACGACCATCCCGCCTGACCACCGCGACACGGTCTCGGCCCCCGTCAGGTCCGTGATGTGGATTATCGTGTTGCTAAAGGACGCGTAGATGTGAGCCACTCCCCATCTCTCTTTCGGCACTCTCACTCCTCCTCGGCAGCCTCGGCCGGCTCGGGGGGCTTAATCCTCTCAGCAAAGGAAGAGCCCGGCTTGTGACTCAACTGCCCCTCCTCCTCGACTGACACCAGATAACTCGGCACGGTCACTCGCCTCCCCTCAACATCTATGTGGCCGTGGGTGATAAGCTGGCGCGCCTGACGCGGTGACTTGGCCAGATGTTTCTTGTAAACGACTGTCTGGAGGCGCCGATCCAGAACGTTCTCGATTGTCAGGCCGAGAATATCGTCCAGAGTCGCGCCGGGCTTGATCAAGCCCAGGCGCTGTAAGCGCGCGAGCAGCTGTTTCGCCTCCTTCTGGGCCTGGTCGCCGGAAGCCGAAAGCAGTCGCCTGGCCTGTCGCCGGAAAGTTCTCAATACCGTCTCCGCCCTCCAGATCTCCTTCTTCCCGCGCAGCCCATATTGCCTGACCAGCTCGTCCTCCGCGTCCATGCGGTCCTGCTCCCAGGGGTGCCGGGGGGTTGTGTATTTCTTGCGCTGCTTTCTTGGGTCGCCCATTCTATCACTCTTTCTTGCTCTTTCCGCCCTTCTTGACCTTATCGGCCTCCTCTCGCAGCCGGATTTCCTTTCGCTTTACGCCCACCGTCATTCCCGTGCGGCTGGTCGTGCGGGTCCGTTGCCCGCGGACGGGAAGGCCGCGCTCGTGCCTAGTCCCGCGGTAGCTCCGGATGTGGCGCTCGAGACCTACATCCGAGCGCACGGCCATCTCTATATCGCCGCCCAGAAGGTGCCTGTC
>CAZKSL010000044.1:0-7305 GCA_964555495.1 Hadarchaeota archaeon (SeqCode) | reverse complement strand
CCATAGACGCACGCACAAAGCGACGGATAGGCGAGGATTACAAACTTAAGAATCGCGACGTAATTCGTATAGTTGCCGCGAAGGGAAGGTGAGTTAGGGCATGAAGGTGCTTGTGGCCGATTCGATTCACGAGGACGGAGTCAAGGCGCTGAAGGAGTTCGCCGATGTTCAAGTAGCTACGGGCCTGAGCCGGGAGGAGTTGGTGAAACGCATCGGGGATTTCGACGTGCTGGTGGTCCGAAGCGCTACTAAGGTTACCAAGGATGTACTCAAGGCAGCCGGAAATCTCAAGCTCGTCGTGCGTGCGGGAGTCGGACTGGACAACATTGACATCGACGCGGCGGAGAAGGCAGGTGTCAAGGTGGCTAACACGCCCGGAGCTCCGACCATCGCGGTGGCGGAGCTCGTCATGGGGTTGATGTTGGCGTGGGCGAGGAACATCTCCCGGGCAGACGCGGGCATGAAACAGGGAAAGTGGGAGAAGTCCGAACTCGAGGGCACGGAGCTCCGGGAAAAGACGCTCGGTATCGCTGGCACGGGCCGCGTGGGACAGGCGGTAGGCCGCAGGGCGAAGGCCTTCGGGATGGATTTATTGCTTTACGATGTCAAGGAAGTTCCGGGTTTCGCCGAGGAAGTCGGGGGACGCTATGTCGATTTAGAAACTTTGCTGCGCGAGTCGGACTACGTGACTTTACATGTGCCGCTGATTCCGCAGACGGACCACATGATCGGCGGGAAGGAGTTTGGGCTGATGAAATCAACGGCGGTTCTCATTAATACTGCGCGCGGCGAGGTCGTGGACGAGGCGGCGCTGATTGACGCGCTCAAGAATAAAAAAATCGCGGGCGCCGGCTTGGACGTTTATGAGCAGGAGCCTCCCGAGGGCAGCCCCCTCCTCGAGTTGCCTAACGTAATTCTAACGCCGCACCTTGGGGCATCGACCAAGGAGGCGCAGCGGGAGGCGGCCGTACTGGCGGCCAAGAAGATAAAAGAGGAGCTCGCTCAATAGATTAAACAACCGAGGTGTCTTGATGCGTAGGCATAGTAAGGAACTCAGGGCCTCTCACACGAAGAGGAGGGAGGAAGGCCCGCGCAGCCGTGTACGTGGATGGCGGAAAGGCCGAGCTGTCGCGCGCGTGGAGCGACCGGCGAAGCTCGATCGGGCGCGCTCTCTGGGCTACAAGGCGAAGCAGGGCGTGGTCTTGGCTCGTGCGCGCGTCAGAAGGGGCGGCCGCAGAAAGAAGAGGCCCTCACTGGGTCGCAGGCAGAAGCGAATGGCGGTCAAGAAATTGGTCCCCAAGAAGAGCATCCGGCTGATGGCGGAGGAGCGCGTGGCCCGGAGGTATCCAAACCTCGAAGTCCTGAACTCATACTCCGTGGGGGCTGACGGCCAGTACCACTATTATGAGGTTATAATGCTCGATCCCAGCCATCCCTCGATTCGAAAAGATCCCGATTTTAGCTGGGTGGCGGGTTCTGCACATCGGGGTCGGGTCCACCGGGGACTCACGCGTTCGGGTAAGGTCTCACGTGGCCTGTCGAAAAAGGGGAAGGGCTCTGAGAAGGCCAGGCCGAGCGTTAGGTCGCGCCGCCGCAGATGAGGGCGGTCCGATGGAGTTTCCGTTCAGGTCCGCGACGATAACAGTATTTGCGCACGCGACCGAGGATGAGGGGAAAGTTCGCGAGGTATTGAGAGCGTTACTTCCCAAGGATATGGAGATTGAGCGCAGGAGGGCCAAGGGCCACCACGGCAACCCCATCTTGATTTTCAGTGCAAAAATTCGAAGACGCTCAGATTTGCGGAGGTTCTGGCGAGAGTTCATGGGGGGACTTGGAGCCGAGGAGAAACAGAAGCTTTCGAGCGCCACGATGGACAGGCTGGGGGAGGATTGTTGTTTGTATCTGAGATTTGATAAGCAGCTGGCATCCAGCGGCGAGTTGATGTTAACTGATTCCGGCGATGCTCTGCACGTGAGGCTAAAAGTTGCGGCGTACCCAGCGAAGCGGGAGATAGCCGCCGAGCTGGTGAGGGAGTTCGTTGCTTCGGGCCTCGGGGCGGAA
This sequence comes from Hadarchaeota archaeon (SeqCode), assembly GCA_964555495.1. Lineage (GTDB taxonomy): Archaea > Hadarchaeota > Hadarchaeia > Hadarchaeales > JAGGTB01 > CAZKSL01. Next base: position 5,244 of record CAZKSL010000044.1, on the reverse strand, counting down.
CCGAGAATGTCACCGGGAAAGGGGGGTCCCAAATGACCCTGAGAAGAAGATTTAGGCGCAGGTATATCGCGTTTGAAACTTCGCGGAGGATGGGCCGGGAGGCTGTGAAGAGAGAAATCGCCACTTTGGCGCAGGGGATTGACGTTTCAGGCCCCAGACTAAAACTCATCTACTATAGTAGCCCCACATCCCGGGGTCTAATGAGATGCGGGCACCGCCAAGTTGGTAAAATTAGGGAAAAAATTGAGGAGAACGGGAGAATGAGGACCCTTGGCGTCTCGGGCACGCTAAGGGCGGCCGAACGGAAGTTTTTGCCCCCTCAGTAGTCCAAAAGGTTAAAGGTTATATACGCTCTCGCCCCACGATTTATGGCAGTCACATTCACGATCACCAGATAGCTGAGGAATGAAAAATGGCTTTTATACCACCTGGCGCAGGCTATGACCGGGCAATTACCGTATTCAGCCCGGACGGCAAGCTGTTTCAGGTCCAATACGCTCAGGAGGCGGTGAAGAGGGGCCTCCCCGTATTGGGAATCAAGGTAAACGAAGGCGTAGTTCTGGCAGCCGAGAGAAGAGTACCTAGCAAACTAGTGGAAGAGGAATCGGTCGAGAAGATACTCCAAGTCGACGAGCACATCGGCATCGGAGCCTCAGGCCTTATCGCCGACGCGCGCGCACTGATTGACCGCGCGCGAATCGAGGCTCAGGTAAATCGCCTGCGATACGACGAGCCAATCACCGTGCCGATGTTGGCAAAGCACATAGGCGACATAAAGCAGCTTTACACCCAACACGCTGGCGTGAGACCATTCGGCGCGAGGCTCTTGATCGCGGGCGTCTCTAGCGAACCGCACCTCTTTGAGACGGATCCAAGCGGCGCGATATCCGCCTGGAAGGCTCACGCGATAGGCGGCGAGGCAAGCACCGTGGGGGAGATTCTAGAACGCCGATACGACGAGAAAATGAGTTTGGACGATGCCAGTCTGCTGGCACTGGAGGCATTGGGTGCCGCGATTGGGGGAAAACTCAAGCCGGAGAAAGTTGAGATGGCGCTCATCTCGACCAAGACCAAGAAGTACAAGAAGCTTTCTCGGGATGATATAGCGAAGCGAGTCGAGCAGCTAGGTCCAAAACGTTCTGCCAGGACCGCCCCGAAATGATGGAGTCCAAATGGTAACGTTAGAAGATGCAGTCATAGCTAGACTTTCTACTCACGGGACGACTTTTGAGGTGCTGGTTGATCCGGATCTCACCCCGGCTTTCCGCACGGGGGGAGATGTGAACATCCGCGACGTGCTCGCTGCCGACAAAATCTTCAAGGATTCTAAGAAGGGCGAGAAGGCATCGGAAGAGATGATGGAGAAAATTTTCGGCACGACTGATTCTCTAAAGGTCGCCGAGAAAATCATTCGTAAGGGAGAAATTCAGGTGACCACTGAACAGCGGCGAAAGATGCAGGAAGATCGCCGAAAGCAGATAGTGACGATAATCTCAAGACGGGCCGTTGACCCTCATTCGGGTCACCCGCACCCACCTCAGAGGATCGATGGGGCACTGGAGGAGACAAAAATTCACGTTGACCCGTTCAAGAGCGCTGAGGAGCAACTCCCCGAGGTGATAGATGCTCTCCGGCCGATCATACCGCTGAAGTTTGAAACCCGTAGAATCGCGGTCAAGATTCCCCCCGCTCACGCCGCTAGGTCGTACAGAGTGGTGAAAGGCTTCGGTAAGGTAGAAAAGGAGCAGTGGTTAAACGACGGTTCGTGGGCGGTGGTCGTCAAGATCCCGGCTGGGGTTCAGCCGGAGTTCTTCGAAAAACTTAATGACATGACAAAGGGAGAAGTGGAGACGAAGGTGCTCTAGATGTTACATGTCGAGAATAGGCAGTTGGTGGTTCCGGGACAGTTCATTGCCGAGGGGGACTACCCGGTTAGTGAGGGAGTCTTCCGGGAGGGGGACCGCGTGTACTCCTCCGTGCTTGGCCTGGCTGACATCCGAGAACGGAAAATTAGCGTCATTCCTCTGCAGGGCCGGTATATCCCAAAGCGCGGAGACAGGGTCATAGGTGTGGTTATCGACGCTTTCTATTCTGGGTGGACGTTGGACCTAAACTCCCCGTATACGGGCAAACTCTTCGTGTCGGGGCTCCTCGATAGGAAGGTCGACTTGGATAAGGAGGACATCAGCGAGTACCTTGAGGTTGGCGACACCGTATCGGCGGAGGTAGTAGATGTAGATGAATTGATGAATGTTCTCCTCGAGGCCAGCGACCGTGGCATGGGTAAAATCACGGGCGGCAAATTGGTTGAGATCTCGCCTCCGAAGATACCTCGTGTGATAGGCCGCAAAGGTTCGATGATATCCATGTTGCAGAAGGTGAGCGGCTGCAGGATAAATGTTGGTCAGAACGGGCGCGTGATGGTCTGGGCGAGGGACATGGAGAGAGTGAGCCCAGTCGTGGAGGCGCTACTCATGATAGAACGTGAGGCGCACACCAGCGGTCTAACCGACCGCGTGCGCGAGTTCTTGGAAAAATCTATAGGAGGAGAATAAATGGAAGAAAAGCCGGAAAAATTGATTGTCGATGGCAAGCGGCTGGATGGCCGTGGACCAGAGGAACTCAGACCACTGAAGATAGAAGTAGGCGTTCTGAAACGAGCTGACGGATCAGCATACGTTGAGTTGGGTGAAAACAAGGTTCTTGCAGCAGTCTATGGACCGCGTGAGATGCATCCACGTCACCTTCAGGAACCCGACACCGCGGCGCTGAGGTGCCGCTACAACATGGCACCGTTTTCAGTAGGCGATCGCAAACGCCCTGGGCCAAGCAGACGTTCGATAGAAATTTCCAAAGTTACGCGGCAGGCTCTAGAGCCCGCAGTATTTCTCGGAAAGTACCCGAGATCAGTGATCGATGTGTTCATTGAGATACTTCAGGCAGGTGCAGGAACTCGGACGACAGGGATAACGGCAGCGTCATTGGCCTTGGCAGATGGAGGAATTCCAATGCGGGATTTGGTTGCTTCTGTTGCAGCGGGAAAAATAGAGGGCACGGTTGTGATGGATTTGACGAAGAGCGAGGATCAGTGGGGCGAGGCAGATATGCCGATTGCTATGCTGCCGCGAATGAAACAGATAAGCCTTATGCAGATGGATGGAAATTTCACGCCGGAAGAATTCAAGCAAGCCCTAAACCTAGCAATCAGAGGGTGCGAGCAAATCTACGAGGCACAGAAGAAGGCGCTGAGCGATAAATACTCCTCGAAACTGGGGGAGGGGAGATAACATGCAGGAAATAGTTTCGAGAGTAAAGCGCGACTACATCGCCGATCTTGCGCAGCAGGGGAAGCGAGCGGACGCTCGATCGCTGGATCAGTACCGAGAGATATCAGTCGAACCCGGTTGGGCGGAGACTGCTGAAGGGTCGGCGTTGGCAAAAATTGGCAACACCCAAGTGCTGGCTGGCGTGAAGCTCCAGAAGGGAGAACCCTATCCAGACAGACCGGAGAGCGGCGTACTGATAGTGAACGCAGAGCTGGTGCCGTTGGCATCTCCAACCTTTGAACCTGGACCGCCCAAGGAGAATGCGATTGAACTGGCGCGAGTAGTGGACAGGGGCATACGCGAGTCTGAAGCGATAGACTTGGATGAACTGGTGGTAACGCCTGGTGAAGAGGTGTGGCTGGCGTTCGTCGATATCCACGTGCTGGACCAAGACGGCAATCTGATAGACACCTCGGCTCTGGCCGCAGTGTCAGCCCTGTGGAACGTCAAACCGCCCGAGGATGAGGGCTGGAAACTGCAGAGATTCCCCATCTCGAAGAAACCAGTGACAACAACGATGGCCAAGATAAACGACAGGCTGATGGTAGACCCATGCCTCGATGAAGAAAGCGTGATGGACGCTAGGATATCAATGGCCACTACGGAGGACGGAAATCTCTGCGCGATGCAGAAGGGTGGCACTGGAACTCTGACGTTGGAAGACATCGACGAGGCCTACGAGTTGGCAAGGGCTAAAGCGGGTGAACTCCGCAAACACATATAGAGTGATGTGAATGCCGCGGAAGCGGAAGAAGCGCACGAAGAAGGCAGGGGCAGCTGGGAGGTTCGGCCCCAGATACGGCACTAAGGTGAGGAAGCGCGTTCAAGCTGTGGAGAGCGGGCTGAGACGGTCTCACAGGTGCCCCAGCTGTGGCGCTCAAAAGGCACAAAGGGTAAGTGCCGGGATATGGCAGTGCAGGCGTTGTGGAGCCAAGTTTGCCGGAGCGGCATACCGCCCCTCGACGCCGGTTGCTAAACTAACCGCCGAGGCCACTGAGGTTTCCGAGGCCGAGGCAGAAAAGGAGGAAGACACGAATGTATAAGTGCGGGGGTTGCAATCGCACCCTAAAGAAGATCGAGCCGGCCACTGGCGCGTGCCCACACTGTGGGTCTCGTATCCTTTACAAGGTCCGCTCGAAGACCGTTCACACGGTTAAGGCGAGGTAGATGGCGCGCGCGAAGGTGGCCGGGGCAAGCGTTGAGCTGACTTTTCCAGATGTCAGAATCGCGAGCGTGGTTTGCGAGTCCATCAGGCCCGAGAAGATCTTGCCCGGGTCGACTAGCTGCGAGGCGAGGATAAACCGCAGGAAAAATGTTTTATGTCTGGAGATAGATGCAAGAGACACGGCGGCTCTCCGCGCAGCCCTGAATTCATTCCTGCGCTGGGTGGCTGTCGCGAGAGATATGGCCGAGGTCGGAAGTGATTAGATGGAACGTCTGCCGCCACAGTTGCGCCACCAGCTATCTCAGCTCCAGCAGACCCAGCAGCAGGCTCAAGCGCTGATGGCCCAGAAGCAGCAACTGGAGCTGGCCCTGCGAGAGACGGAACGGGCGCTTGAGGAGCTGGGGAAGCTAAAGGAGGGGGCCACCGTTTACCGGAGCGTCGGCGGAATTTTAGCGCAGGCCGAGCGTCCCGAGGTCGAGAAGCAGCTGAAGGATCGCAAGGAGACCTTGGACTTAAGGATTAAAACCGTAGAGCATCAGGAGGGCAGGGTGGTCAAGCGCATGAACGAGATGCGCGAGAAGCTCCAAGAGGCCCTAAAGGGTGAGAAACCGCCCACCGGGGCCAGCTGAATTATTCAGATAATTTAAATCTTTTTACGCTTCTTCTCTCTTGGTAAGGTGCATGAAAGAGCTAGCCAGATATCTCAAAAAGGCTGCCCAAGAAAAGCGGCGAATTTTGGTAACGGCCCACCCT
>CAZKSL010000043.1:2363-7484 GCA_964555495.1 Hadarchaeota archaeon (SeqCode) | reverse complement strand
TCCTCAACTTTTCCATAGTCTTCGGATTTACAATGTGCTCGATCCTGCAAGCATCCGCCTCGGCGGTCTTTTCATCCACCCCCAGCACCTTTAGGAACTCGGCGAGCGTGTTGTGTTTTCTCGTCAGCTCATCGGCTAGTCGATTCCCCTTGCGCGTGAGGGCAGCGCCGCGATAGGGTTCGTATTCCACGAGCCCTCGTTTCTTCAACCTTCGCAACATCTCGGTGACGCTCGCTTCCTTCACCTTCAATTTTCTAGCGATATCCTTCGTCCGCGCTCTCCTCCCCCGCTCCTGGAGGTCGCGCACAGCCTCAACGTATCTTTCCAGAGTTTCGCTCCTCATGCTTACACTCCCAGCAGAATTATCCTCATCAGCCCACCGACCAGCAGGGCTGCTCCAATCATTATCAGGGCGGACTTGAGCATATCCCTCCACCCGAGTTCCCTAGCCAAGACAGCGAAGGTCGCCACGCATGGGAAGTAGATGGTCAGGACCGTGACGGCTATCACCAACTGCATCGCGCTCATGCCAAGTGGGAGAAGCATCCCCACGGCCAGATCCTTCCTCAGGAAGCCGACCAATAGCGCTAGGGACGCCGCCCCCGGCAGACCGAACCACCCCTCCATGAATGGCGCGGCAGCGTTGCTCAATGCATCGAGAACCCCAAACGAGTAGAGTAGGTTAACGACAACGACGCCGAGGAAGAGCCACGGCAACGCCTCCCTTAAGAACCACCGCACCCGCATCCACACCTTCTTGATCAGGGCCCTACCGCTGGGCCTCCTGTAGGGGGGCACCTCGAGGAATATCTCTGGACTTTCACCCTTGACGAACCTGTTCAACAGCAGGCCGAACGATATGTAGATGATAAACAGGGTAAGGAACACGATGAGGATCGGAGTAATGCCGTAACCCCCGAGGACTCCAAAGATCATGGCGATTTGGGCCATGCAGGGGACCGCAATCGCCAGCAAGGTGGCCGAGATGAATCTTTGTTTCCGAGTTTCGAAGACCCTAGTCGAAAGCGCGCCGGGGACGTTGCACCCGAGCCCGAGGAAGACCGGGACTATCCCGTAGCCGTGCATTCCGAGTTTGTGGAAGAGGTTGTCCGTGAGGGTGCCCAGCCTCGGGAGATATCCAGTGTCTTCGAGGATGGAGAGCATCAGGTAGAAGGCGATGATGTAAGGTAGGACCATCGCAATCGGCACGAAGATTCCGGTGGTCAGGAGCCCCATGGATTCCGTCCAGACTATCTCTCCCCCGATTAGCCTCCCGATGAGCACGTCGTGTAGGATACCCGAGCCCCCGAGAAAATTGCTCAGGCCCATGGCAGCTGGCTTGAAAAAATCGAAGGTGGGCTCGAAGATGTAACCTATGAGGTTCTCGCCGATGAATCTAACGAGCCAGAAAGCCCCGAAAATCACGGCGATGGCAATGAGAATTCCGGTTGCTGGCTTCACAGTGATATCAGAAATCCTCTCCCTAATCGTGTGATGGCGGTGCCTTACTCTCTCAACTTTTTTGATTATCGATCCGGTTTTGGCCCATCTTTCTTTCTCGCTTAGCCTCTTCCTCCTGGGGGATCTCGCGTCCTTTAGCCTCGAAACTAATTTTTTAAATCCCTCCCCGGTGATTGCCACAGTCGGGACCACCGGGACGCCCAGCAATTTTTCCAGTTTCTTTGTGTCTACCTCTATTCCCTTGTGCTTCGCCTCGTCCCAGAGGTTCAGGGCAACGATTACGGGGACATTTCTCTCCAGCAGCTCTAAGGTGAGGTAAAGATTCCTCTCGAGGTTGGTCGAATCCACGATGTTTATAACGAGGTCTCCTTCCTTGAGCATCTTCACGGCGACTTCTTCAGCCTTGGAGGTCGGCTCAAGAGAATAGGTCCCGGGGACGTCTATTACCTCGACCTTCTCTCTGCCCAGGCGCATCTTGCCCTTTGTGAAATCAACTGTCGTCCCCGGATAGTTGGAGGCGACAACGTCTGCGCCGGTCAATCTCGAGAAAACTACACTCTTCCCAATGTTGGGATTCCCCATGAGCAGAATTCTTCTCACTTCTACACCTGGACTATTATCCTTCCGGCCATCCCTCGCCCTATGGTCAACTGGATGCCACCAACCATCACTACTAGGGGGCCTCTGGGCTGTCTTGTCACCAGCGAGATTAGCTTCCCTTCTCTTATCCCTCTCGTCCGCAATTGTCTCTGGAAACCGTGGCCGCCTTCCAATCTCAGCACTCTCGCCACGACGCCTGGCCGGAGTTCACCCAATCTGACTTCCATTACATCGCCTTCCCTAAGTCGTTCTAAAGGCTAAAAAAGTTAGGTAAGCCTAATTATTTAAATGTTTTTGGTAGTCCCTAACCAGCGAGTGGTTAGGCTCGGCGCCACCATTGATCCCAAGATTCGCCCGGGACCTTGCCTCGACAATCTCAGCGCTTTTTACCTGTTCTCAAGGCGCCCAAGCGATAACCCATCCGTTGGCCCAGCTTCGGGTACGCCTTGGCTATGCCAAGGACTATTTCCCCTATTTGGCTCGTGCCTTGCCTGTTTTTATTTCCGTTATCCCAAGGCGACTCAGGCGGAAGGCCTCTCCATGAATTGTTCTGGTCACTATTGTTATGGAAGCCCATATTCCAGTTGTAGCTAGGAGCATTGGAACTCCAACCATCAGCATTTCTGGGAGAATCTCGCTCACCCCAGCAGTCAAGAACGGTGGGTAAGGCACTATCTCCATGTGTACTACGTGCTCTAATGCTAGCGCTATAACTCCACCCCACAGTAGCAAATTTAGCACGTTAATCCTATAGCTCTCCGGGAATCTCTTTCTAAAGACGCTCGTTATAATCGCCAGCGCCATTGGAGCTAGGAAGCACGCCACTTTTTCACCTCCTTGATCTTTTTGAGATTTGGGCCCTCTTCCCCTTTGAAACCAGAGCTACAACTTCCCAGACTATGAATATGGGCATTAGCATCGTAATTCCGAGTAAGGTTCCATTCTTGATATATCCATCCGTCGTGATTTCTATGAATTCTCCGCCCTCTTGGATGAATCCTATGGAATGATCAATCAATACCATCACCGATAGCCCCCAAAGCATCAAGCACAACCAGTCCAAGTGGAATTTTTTTGGATTCTCTGCGTAGATGTACACGGCCGTTGCCGCGATGGCTGCCAGAAAGGATGTTATGAGCCACATGTGTGTCACAGCAGTAACGCAGTATTACTTTTTGTAATAAAAATATTACTGCTGCAACCACCTTACGGAAAAGTTGAAAATACTCCACAACAAGGTTTGCTGGGGACATCATGGCCCGAAAAGTCACGCGCGTGAGCCTCACTCTGCCGGAGGACCTGCTAGGTGAGCTGGATCGGGTCCTCGAGGCCCAGGACTACTCAAGTCGATCCGAGGCGGTCCGCGACGCCCTGCGCGACTTTCTGGCGAGCTATAAGTGGCGCCAAGAGCTCAAGGGCGAACAGCTCGGTGCCGTGGTGGTAGTGTATGATCACGATATCCGCGGCCTGACCGACAAGCTGGTAGACATCCAGCACGAGGAGCGGGGAGTCATAGGCTCGGTCCAGCACCTACACGTTGACGAGAGGAACTGCTTGGAGACGCTCATCGTCAAGGGGCCCGCGGGAAAAATACGGGAGCTGGTCGACAGGCTCGGTTCTCTGAAGGGGGTCAAGCAGGTGCGGCTGGCGACGGTGGGCAGATAAGACAACTGCTGTTAATTTAAGCGCTTATCAACACAGTAGACGGGCGAGGCTCGGTTGATTGATTATGAAAAAAAATCTTGGACCACCGGTTAAGGACATCTCGTTGCGCGAGGGCATGAAGCTCGATGATTTGGTGAAGCAGATGAAGGCAGGCGGCGGTTTCGTTGCCAAGAAGGTCGGCACGGCAGTCGACATCCTCGAGCGCATGGAGCGAGACAAATCCTGCGTTAAGTTCCTCTCATTTCCCGCCTGCATCGTCGCGACCGGCTGCAGGGGTATCATCCGGGACCTCGTAAAGGAAAAACTCGTCGATGTCATTGTGACGACGTGCGGCTCGCTCGACCACGACTTAGCGCGCGCCTGGGAGAATTATTACCACGGCAGCTTCGAGGCGAACGATGTAGAGTTGCATCGCGGGGGAATAAATCGCATAGGCAACGTTCTGGCTCCCAACGAGAGCTACGGCCTGGTGCTCGAGGAGAAGATGCAGCCGATTCTGCGCGAGCTTTGGGAGAAGGGAAAGCGCGAGTTCTCGGGGAAGGAGCTGGTGTGGGAGTTCGGGAAGCGCGCGAAGAAAAGTTCAATCCTTTACTGGGCGTGGAAGAACAAAATCCCCGTCTACGTGCCGGGCATGCTGGACGGCGCCTTCGGCTCGCAGCTCTGGCTCTTCTGGCAGGACCACCGCGAGTTTAAGCTTGACCAGTTCCGCGACGAGCAGGAGCTGGCGGATGTTGTGTTCAATGCGAAGCGTACGGGAGCTCTGGTGATTGGCGGGGGGATAAGCAAGCACCACGTGATCTGGTGGAATCAATTCCATCGAGGTTTAGACTACGCAGTTTACATCACGACCGCGCCCGAGTGGGACGGAAGTCTGAGCGGGGCCCGAACGCAGGAGGCGGTTTCCTGGGGCAAAGTCAAGGAGCGGGCAAGGCGCGTGACGGTCGAGGGCGACGCTACCGCGTTGCTCCCGATGATTGTGGGAGCGCTGATGGAAAGGTTGCGGGGGTAAATCAGCCCTCGCGAGCGCCGAACTTTTTGAGAGCCTTGACGTTTAGTTCGATTCCCAGCCCCGGCTTCTTGGGCAGTTCCACGTGGCCGTCGTTGAATTTTTCGATGGGCTCCGCGGCCAGTTCGGTGACCAGCGGGTTGTCCTGCTTGTACATGTACTCGTAGGTGAGGAACACATCCTTCGGCAGGGCTGCAGATGCTTGCAGGGCCGCGGCTCTGGAGCCGAGGCCGGAGAGGCCGGTATGGGGGGCAAGCTTTGCTCCGTGAGTTTTGCAGAGTTCCGCGATCTTCATGAATTCCGTAATCCCACCGCACCTTGAGACATCCGGCTGGACTACGTCGAGCCCGCCCTTGGCGATGAAATCTTGGAACGTGTAGCTCGAGAAC
>CAZKSL010000043.1:0-2353 GCA_964555495.1 Hadarchaeota archaeon (SeqCode) | reverse complement strand
AGAACAGGGATTCGCCCCCGGCCACTTGGATGTCCAGACTGTCAGCTAGCTTCACGTAGTCGTCCAGTTGGTGAGGGAGCAGGGGCTCCTCGAACCACATGACCTCGTATTTCTCCAGAGTTTTTCCAAGTTTGAGTGCCTCGTTCAGGCTGTAGGCGGAGTTCGCGTCCACCATCAAATCCACATCGCCGCCCACCTCATCCCTCACGGCCTTCACCACCTTGATGTCCGCGTCCTTCTTCGCGCCCATCTTACCCATCCCGATCTTTATTTTGATTTGATCGTGTCCGGACTCGACCAGCTTTCTGGCTTCCTCTGCGGCGCCCTCAATTGCATCTTTCGCGAGGTAGTGCCAGTATATGGACGAGGCGTAGGCTTTGACCATGTCGGTGGTGGCGCCCCCTAGGAGTTTGTGCACCGGGGCGCCGCGCAGCTTGCCGACAACGTCCCACAGCGCTATGTCGACCCCGGAGAGCGCCTCGAGGAAGTAGCCCCCATAATGACCCCTCGTCTGCAACGATGCGAACATTATCTCCCACAGTTCTTTCACGCGGGTGGGGTCCTGCCCGAGGAGAATCTTTCTGAGGAGCTTCTCGACGATGAGCGCGTGGGCCTCCGGAACCTCCCTCACCAGGCTTTCCCCATATCCGACCGCGCCTTCGTCCGTTTTGACCTCCACGATGCAGGAGTGGTAGTTGGACCTAACCCCGGCCCTGCTCAGCTCCTTCCAGTAGGGCAGGTAGTGGTCGGGCCTGTCCGGACTTACCCCGGGCCTGGGGGCGGTTAGCGGATAGGCCTTGACGTCCGTGATTTTCACATCAATCGACCTCAAGCCACCTTTCTTTCGTGCGTCTTTTTTATTACAGTTTTCCGAGCGGCCTCAGTCACTCGCTCTGTGTAACATTTTTCTAGCAATTAAGGGGTAATGGTAAGTGGTTTCCATGGTGGATGCTCTCGAAAAACTCAATCGTCTCAAGCGAACCCTGCGTATGGGCTGGCTGGAGTGCGAGGTCCCCCCAGACAAGGTGGAGGATGTGGCGCAGCATTCCTTCGAGGCCGCGTCGGTCGTCCTCCTGATCCTCGACGAACTCGAGCGGGAGGGGCGGAAGCTGGACCGTGAACGAGCGCTGAGCATGGCGGTGACGCACGACTGGGCCGAGGCGCTCACCGGCGACTTCTCGGCCACTATCTCGAGGCAGGTGGGGGAGGAACTCAGGGCCCGGATGGAGAGTGAAGCCCTAGATGCCCTGGTCACGCGGCTGCCCGAGAGAAAGAGATATCTTGACCTCTGGAGGGAATATCAGGAGGGCCGCACCCCCGAGGCCAAGCTCGTGCACGCGGCCGACCACATCTCGATTTTAATCCAGGCGCTCGGGTACCGGGAGCGGGGAAACCAGTCGAAGAGACTCGAGGAACTCTGGCGGGCGGTCCACGGGGATCTGAAACCCTACATGAAAGAGTTCCCGCCGGTGAAGAAATTCGTGGAGAAGCTGGACGAGCGCTACCGGAAAATCACTTAGCCTTCGAGATCTCCTCGACGGCCTCTGGGTTCCTCAGGGTTGAGATATCTCCAACTGGCTTCCCGATTGCCGCGGCTTTAATTACCCTGCGCATTATCTTGCCGCTTCGGGTCTTTGGGACATCATCGACGAATAACACCTCGGAGGGCTTCGCTATCTTTCCTATCTCCTCGCCCACGTGTTCCCGGAGCTCGTTCCTTAGCTCGTCACTGGGCTCGGCGCCCTCCTTCAGCACCACAAAGGCCGTTATTGTTTCCCCCTTCACCTCGTGGGGCTTCCCTATCACTGCTGCCTCCGCCACTTTCTTGTGGCTGACCAGGGCCGATTCTACCTCGGAGTTGCCTATCCGATGCCCCGCAACGTTAAGCACATCGTCGGCCCTTCCCTGGATCCATAAATAGCCGTCCTCATCCTTCCTCGCCATATCGCCAGCTAGATAGACGTTGGGAAACTTGTCCCAGTATGTCTCCTGATACCTCTTCGGTTCCTTGTAGATCCCCCTGAACATGGCCGGCCATGGGGTGAGCATGACCAGGTTTCCACCAGCGCCGGTGATTGATTCTCCTTTCTCATTGAATACGTCCGCCGAGAACCCCGGTAGGGGCTTGGTGGCCGAGCCTGGCTTCAGGGGTGTAATCGGCAACGGCGAGATGCAGAAGCTCCCTGTCTCCGTCTGCCACCAGGTGTCCATTATCGGGCGCCGCTTCTTTCCTATGTATTTGTAGTACCATACCCAGGCCTCAGGGATTATCGGTTCGCCGACTGTGCCCAACACCCCCAGGGAACTCACGTCGTGCATCTGGGGCCCCACCACGCCCAGCCTCAATTGCGCC
>CAZKSL010000042.1:0-7594 GCA_964555495.1 Hadarchaeota archaeon (SeqCode) | reverse complement strand
GTCTTTGAGTCCATCTCAGCGACAGATCGCGCGTCAACCCTGCGGGGAGTTCCCCAGTTCTCAGTGGTCCGGTAGGCAACGAGCTCGTAGGTCCGGTCGCGCTTGAGGGTGTTTCCGATCGCGGCGAGCGCCCCAATTATCCCTCGCCCGAGCTTGAACTTGTGAACCTCAGCTTCCAGTTCTTTCGCGAGCTCCTCGGCGTCCTTGATCGTCACGATATCTTGCACCACGCGCTTCGAGTAGGCTTCCAACTTTTGGGGAATTCTCTCACCTTGGTAAAAGACAACACCAGGAGTCGTTCCCTCCTGGTCGAGTTCGGCAAGTTCCTCGACCCTCTCCAAAGCAATTTTCTTGACCTCCGAGGCCCCATCAGCATCTGTCTCCACTGTGAGCGCGATTGCGCAGTTCCCGCGCGTTTTCCAAGGAGCGTTCGGGTTGAGCCTGATTAGGCGTGGATATCCAACGAGCTCGATTCCAGCGCGCTTCAGATCACCAACGATGACTGCCGCTACATAGGTCGTGCACATGCCCTGCTTTGAGTCCGTGTCGTCGATTCCCACATGGAGCAACATTTCAATCAAAACAAACTTGGGCAGAGGCTCATTATATTATTGAGCATGTAAAACAGGTTTTTGAGACCATGACCGCGAACCCTTGGGGAAAGTCCAAAAAAGATGTGCTGAAGGTGCTCAAGAAGGCCTTCTCCGAGCTGGGTTGGCCCTCAAAGGCGCTCGAGGCAACCCTGGAGGAACCCCCCGACCCGAAGCTCGGAGACCTCGCGTCGCCCGCCTGCTTCGGGCTGGCAAAGGAACTCCGAAGACCCCCCACGGAACTCGCCCAAGAGTTGGCCAAAACCGTGAAACCGGGCGGGCTCGTCGCTAGCGCTGAGGCGGCCGGGGGATACGTGAACTTCCGCGTAGATCTGCCAAAGCTTGCCTCGCTAACCCTTCAAACAATCGAGCGCTCTGACGAGGAGTACGGTCACCTCCGGGTCGGCAGGGGCAAGGTCGTGATCGAGCACACGAGCGTGAACCCAACTAAGCCCCTCCACATCGGCCACGGACGAAACGCGATTATCGGCGATACGACTGCGCGAATCTTGCGCGCCCTAGGCTACGAGACCGAGGTACAGAATTACATCGATGACATGGGGCTCCAAGTAGCTGAGACGCTGCTAGCTCATCGAACGGTAAAGAAAAAGCCGAAAGACAAGTTCGACCATGTTCTGGGCAAGCTCTACGTCGACATCCACCGTCGTCTAGGATCTGAGGCGGATCTGGAGGTGAAGGTTCGGGAAATTCTTGCGGAGCTTGAGCGCGGATCTGGCAAGACTGCCCGCGAGGCGAGAAAGTTGTCCGAGCGATGCGTGCGCTCGAACTTGGAGACGAGCGATCGGCTGAACGTAGGGTACGACCTCCTAGTTTGGGAGAGTAACATCGCCCGCTCCGGGATGCTGGACGAAACCCTCGAGCGACTCCGCAAAACACCTTACCTGGTTGAGGGGGAGGGTAAACACGAGGGAGCCTTGGTCCTCCGCCTGAAAAAATTCGGGCTCGCAGACAAGGTGCTGGTCCGCTCCGATGGGACCGCGGTCTACACGGCACGCGACTTGGCCTACCAGCTCTGGAAGTTCGGGCAAGTGAAGGCCAAACTCAACTTTAAGCGTCACTCCAAGCGCCCGGGTGGAACTCAGACCTACACCACTAGCCCAAGAGGCAGGGTGCGTAGGAAGTTCGGAGGGGCGGCTCAAGTTATTAACGTCATTGGGAGGGAGCAGCACTTTCCCCAGCGCGTAGTCTTCGCTGCCCTAGAGTCCCTCGGGCTGAAACGGGAGCGCGAGAACTCACACCACCTCGCCTACGAACACGTGCGCCTCCCCGGAGGGAGATTCGAGGGGCGCATGGGGACCTGGATTGGCTATTCGGTTGATGAGGTGGTAGACGAGGCCGTGACGCGCGCGAAGGTCGAAGTCGAGAAGCGCAACCCGGAAGCGAGCGAGCGGTTCAAATCCCGCGCGGCTGAGCAGGTGGGAGTCGGGGCCGTGCGCTACGCCCTGATCCGAATTTCCCCTGAGAAGGAGGTAGTGTTCAAGTGGGAGGACGCCCTGAACTTCGAGCGAAACAGTGGGCCCGCGATCCAGTACTCGCATGCCCGAGCCTGCAGCATCCTGCGCAGGGCAGGGCAGCGCGGTGGCAGGCATCCCCGTGACATCTTCAAGCTACCAGAGGAGCACAACTTGGTCAAACAACTTGCGAAGCTTCCCGAGGTCGTCCGGGAAGCCGGCGAGGGTCTGCAACCCCATCTCCCTGCTACCTATGCCGCCGAACTCGCGCTGCTGTTTAATAAGTTCTATGAGACTGCCCCTGTGATGAAGGCCAAAAGCAAGGAGTTGAAAGCCGCCCGCCTCCGCCTAGTCAACTGCACGCAAATAGTCCTCCGGAACTCGGTCGAACTTTTGGGAATTGCCGCGCCCGAGCGGATGTAGTTTTCAAAATCCCTCCTTGAATTCGCCGCGCTCCAAACGCTCGTACCACTCCCGCTCGATGGGCTCCTGGGCGTGTAGTTCCTTCCGCCTAGCCTCAAGCAGCTGAGGTTTCTCCCCAACGAGTTCCGCTGCAGTCATCAACCTGTGACCGGCGCGCTCGGCTGCCTCGGACGCTGGCTTCAAAAACTTTGAGTAGTCGATAGTCCTGAGCAGATGGTGGTCTACGACGAGCTGAGGCACGCGCTGCGCGAGTGCAGTGAGATTGCGCTGGGCCGCCTCAAGATCAGCCTTGTCGAGCTTGAAGGCGAGATAGGTAGGGGGACCACCAACCAAGAGCATGTCCGGCCGTTGGGCCAGCAGCTCGCGGAGACTCTGCCCGTACATGGGGCCCTGAACGTCCGGCGCGTGCACCAAGCAGGAATTTGGGGTCCGAACCGCTAAAGTCAGGACAAAGCCGAGCCTAGTCCCCTCGGGGCCATGACAGACTGGCCTAGAGAACTCGAGTTCCGTGGACCCGTATCTAAGCTTCTGCCCGTCAGCCATCCGAATCTCATCGGCGTGATCGAGGTTCAGCTTCCGGAACATGTACCCCCGTTTTCTCTGGCTGGCGTTGATGTTCTCGCTGATGTCCTTCGCCAGAATGAGTTTGCCCGAGTAGAGCCTCTCAGCCAGCTCTGGGGAACTCCAGATGAACCGCCAATCCTCAAAGTTCGGGACGTAGTGATCGAAATGATAGTGACTTATGGTTAGGAGGTCCGCGTCCTTGGCGGCATCGAGAATTTCCCGCCTCGTTCGGGAGAGGACCACGTATTCCCGCTCGTGAGGGTTCAGCCTGAAGCGGGGGCCTAGGGCAGAGCCAGGGTCGATTACGAGTTTGACATCGTCCGTCTCGACGTAGGTCGCCATCCCCCGCACGCCGAAGCTCTCGTAGGCGAGGGGCAGAACTCGAATCTCGCCGTCTTTTACTTGTACAGATTTCATCAAGTTCCCCGCCAAGAAACTTAAATTCGAGAGCCCATATACCCCTAACCATGTCGTTTAACCTGAAGTATCTCGAGGAGCCCAAACTCAGAAAGCCCGTGGCCGTGGCAGGTCTCCCGGGAATCGCTCACATCGGAAAGCTGGCGGTCGAATACCTCATCGAGGAGTTGAAGGCGAAAAAATTCGCCGAGCTTTACACCGACTACTTCCCGGGATGGGTGATCCGCGAGGGAGGAATGATCAAGGGGCTTAAGGTCGACTTTTACGGCGGTAGGCCCAAGGACTCAAAACGGGATTTCATCCTCGCTACGTCCGAGGCCCAAGCGGCCTCGTCGCTGGGCCAATACAAGCTCTCAGCCGAAATCGTGCACATCGCCGCCAAGCATGGGGCAGATACCGTAGCCACCATGGCCGCGTACCTCACTCCCCACGAGGAGCAGTCAGCGGTCGTTGGTGCTGCGACCGACCCGAAGACTGGTAAACTCTTGGACAAGCACGGGGTCAGGCTTCTCGATGGCGGGATGATAGTTGGGATGAACGGCCTGTTGGTGGGGCTGGCTGGCGAGGGGGACTTGCGCGGGTTCTGCCTGCTCGGAACCACCCGCGGAGGGTTAATCGACGTGGACGCCAGTGGAGCGGTTCTCGGAGCGCTCGCGGACATCTTAGGGTTTGACCTAGACCTCACAAATCTTGAAAATTTCGCGCCGAAGCTACCAAAATTCAAGCCACCAAAACTTGAACTCCCTGGCATCAGCGAGGAGGAAGTTAGCTATATCCGATAGTCCGATTTTTAGAACTAATTACCGCGTGCATTTTCAATGCCTACGAAGAAAGAGTTTTTTATTAGCCAAACAACATTTATTGAGGTGACCAAGTGGAAGTAGGAATTGCCTCTTACGGACATACAAAATTCGGCGTGCTCGAGAAGGATACCCCAGATCTCATCAAGGAAGCAATGGACGACTGCATGAATAATGTTGAGAAGGGCATCTCTCCCAAAGAGATAGATTGCATCGTCGTGAGTTGCGTCGATAACGCTTTCTCCGAGCAGCATCAGACTGGCACACTAGCGTGGGAATATCTGGGGAACCCCGACGCCTACGGTTTCAAAGTCGAATCGGCCTGCGTGAGCGGGAGCATGGCGGCATATCAGGCCAAGAAGATGATTGAGATGGGGGGTGCGAAGAATGTCCTTGTCGTTGGTTTTGAAAAGATGAACAAGTTTTCCACCGATAGGGTTACTGAATTTTTGACCCATGGGTCCTCCCCCGAAGAGAGGAGGTACGGCATAACCCAACCCGGCGCATACGCCTTGCTGATAAATCTGTACGCCAAAAAGTACGATGTCACGGAAGAGGACTGGGCGAAGATCTCGGTAAAGAATCATCAAAATGCACTCAGAAACCCGTGGGCTCATTTCCATAAGGATGTCACGATAGAGGGGGTAATGAACTCGAGGATAATAGCCGATCCGATCAGACTGTTCCATTGTTCTACAATCAGTGATGGCGCCGCCGCTCTTTTGCTAAGTGCAAACCCTGAGAAGTATACTGACACGCCGGTTTTCATCAAGGGGATGGGTGTGGCTCACGATTACTTGTCGGCGATTGACAGAAAGGACCCGACGGTACTGCTCTGCTCGAAGAAAGCCGCAGATCAGGCCTATAAACAATCAGGAAAGAGCTCAAAGGACATTGACATCGCGGAGGTCCATGATGCCTTCACTCCGGTCGAGCCCATGTGCTACGAAGCGTTGGGTTTTGCCAAGAAAGGTGAAGGCTCAAAATTGGTCAGGGAGGGGACGGTTATGTTCGATGGGTCTCTCCCAGTGAACGTGAGCGGCGGGCTGAAGGCCAAAGGGCATCCCGTGGGCGCCACGCACGTAGGGACTATGGTCGAAATGTACTTACAACTCCGGGGAGAGGCCGGCAAGCGGCAGGTCCCTAATCCTGAAACCGCCATAATCGAGGGACACGGCGGGACCGGCTCTGTCGCAGTAGTTTCCATACTGGAGAGATGAAAATGAAGGCGAAATTGATCAGCTACACGGATGTGACAGTCCCTACGCCCCCCTACAAAAAGTCCACAAAGTCTGGGATCGTTGAAGACGAGAAAGGAAAACGTCGATTGGTCAGGATAGAAGATGAATACTACAAAGTTTTGAAGATGGGAATGAAGGGTGAAGTCGAAGAAAGAAAAACTGACTTCGGAACTTTCAACTTCTTTATTCCGGCAGTCAAAAAGAAAGAAAAGAAAAAAGTCGCCATCGTCACGGGGGCCAGCAGGGGGATAGGGGAGGCAATCGCTTTTGAACTCGCTCGGAGCGGGTTCAACGTTGTGATAAACGACCTCGAAAAAACGAAAGAATGTGTGGAAAACATGAAAAAAATAAAAAAACTGGGCAGCGAAGCGATTTTCGTCAAGGCTGATGTCACAAATCTGAGTCAGACCGAGGACATGATGAAAAAGACGGTCAAGAAATTCGGGCGCGTCGACGTTCTGGTGAATAACGCCGGAATAAATATCGATAAGCTGCTCACCGGCATGACCCCAGAGCAGTGGCAAAAGGTCATCGACGTGGACTTGACCGGGGTTTTCAATTGCACGAAGGCTGTACTGCCTCACATGATCCAGCAAGGCGGGGGCAGGATAGTGAACGTGAGCTCCATGAGTGCCCTCGACGGGGCCGTGGGGCAGGCGAATTACGCGGCTGCAAAGGGAGGAGTTATCTCGTTCACGAAAGTTGTCGCGAAGGAATACGCTCAGTACAACGTGCTCTGCAACGCCATAACGCCCGGATTTATAAAAACCAGGATGACTGATGTCATGCCCCCCGGTTTATTCCGTGATAGGTTATCGCAAAATCCTCTCGGGAGGAGGGGGGAACCGGAGGAGGTCGCGAATTTGGTAAGGTTCCTCGTGACTGAAGGAGAGTACATAACTGGTCAAGTCATAAGCATTAACGCCGGCGAGTATGTTTGAAGAACGAAATTGAAGATCGGGGTCGAAGATGGAGGTAGTGGCGGCCGAGGAAGCCATTAGTCACATAAAAGATGGAGATACGGTTGCAACTGGCGGCTTTACAACAACCAATCTCCCGTGGGAGCTCCTTCATGCGTTGAGGAGCAGATTTGATAAAACGGGCAAACCGAGAGACCTGACGATTGTTCAGCCCGCAGGCCAATCCGGTGGCAAGGAGGTGGGATTCGATATCGTTGGCGTTGAGGGCCTCGTAAAAAAATTGATAATGACCCACTCCGGAAAGGCCCCATTGACAAGTGATCTAATTCTGAACAACAAAGTTCTCACCTATTGTTTCCCGCAGGGGGTGATTTCGCAAATGTTCAGGGACATCGCCGCCAAAAGGCCATACCTGGTAACGCACACGGGTCTGAACACATTCGTGGATCCTCGGATCGAAGGGGGCAAAGTAAACGATATTACAAAGAAAGCGGAGGACATGGTCGAGCTGGTTAAGTTCGGCGGCAAGGAATACTTGCTCTACAAGACTTTCCCCGTAGATTTCGCCTTAATCCGGGGGACGACTGCCGACGGGAAGGGTAACATATCGTTCGAAAAGGAAGGAGTGACCCTCGAAAACCTGTCCATAGCCCAAGCGACGAGAAATTCCGGGGGGATTGTGGCCGTCCAAGTGGAGAAGGTCATCAAAGAACCCCTGCCGAGCAGGAGCGTTGTAATTCCAGGCATCCTCGTGGACTACGTCGTGAAGGCCACAAAACCCGAGTACAACTGGCAAACTGTTCAGATAGCTTACGATAAGGCGGTCAGCGGCGAAAAGAGGATCCCTCCCTCCGCGGTTAAGCCCAGGCCGCTTGACCAGAGAAAGATCATCGGGAGGAGGGCTGCGATGGAGCTAAAAGAAGGAGCCGTCGTGAATCTCGGCATCGGGATGGCAACGGAGGTCGCTAATGTCGCGATGGAGGAAAACGTCTACGAGAAATTCACGTTGACGGTCGAGGCAGGCGTGATAGGTGGTGTCCCCCTCTCTGCTCTGGATTTTGGGGTCGGTGTAAACTACGAGGCCCTCATCGCTCAACCCTATCAATTCGATTTATATCATGGTGGAGGATTGGATCTAGGCTTTCTGGGGATGGCCCAAGCCGATGA
>CAZKSL010000041.1:0-7614 GCA_964555495.1 Hadarchaeota archaeon (SeqCode) | reverse complement strand
AATTCGCTTGGCCGCCTCAACATTTCCGGACTGATATGAGTCGACCATCTCAGCTACCTTGCCCGGGACTAGATTAGACGCGACAGAGATTACACCAACGCCGCCGAGTGCCATTATCTCAAGCGTCAGCGAATCATCCCCGGAGATGACTGAGAAGTCCTTGCCGGTGAGCTCGACTATCCGCTTGACTTGATCTAAATCGCCGCTCGCCTCCTTCACGCCGACCACATTCTCGAGCTCTGCCAACTTCGCCATGGTCTCCGGCTCCATGTTTCTGCCCGTGCGCGACGGAATGTTGTAAATCACCTGTGGGATGTCAACGGTCTCAGCGATTTTCTTGTAGTGTTCATAGAGGCCCCGCTGAGTTGGCTTGTTATAGTAGGGCACCACCAGTAGCGCCCCATCCGCCCCCGCTTCCTTGGCGTGC
The DNA here is from genome assembly GCA_964555495.1 of Hadarchaeota archaeon (SeqCode). Lineage (GTDB taxonomy): Archaea > Hadarchaeota > Hadarchaeia > Hadarchaeales > JAGGTB01 > CAZKSL01. Next base: position 7,187 of record CAZKSL010000041.1, on the reverse strand, counting down.
TTGGTTAGCATTATTGCCTCTGTGGTGCTATTGCTCCCGGTTCCTGCCATCACTGGAACTTTGCCCTTAGCTGCGTCAATGGTGACCTCGACGACCCGCTCGTGCTCCTCGTATGAAAGCGTGGCACACTCACCAGTCGTCCCAACCGGTACCAGACCGTGGATTCCACCCTTTATTTGGGACTTAACGTTCTCGCGCAGACCGTCCTCATCGACCTTGTCTTCGTCGTCGAATGGTGTCACCATGGCCGTGAGCGCCCCTTTGAACTCGCTCAGGCGCCCACCTCCCTCATTGCCTTTCTCAAAAGTCTGGACGCGCGCTTTCGGTCTTCCCAGTTTATGAAGAAGCTGATGGAGGTCCTGCTTGAGTAGATCTCGATGACGTTGATGCCCTCCTTCGCGAGGGGCTCCGACAACTTGGAGATGATGCCCGGAGTTTCGATGAACTTCTCGCTCTCGGCCATCACCATCGCTACGCCAGCCTCACTCGTCACCGACTTCATCACCCTGTCCTTCCTCACTGCTCTGTGCATTGTCTCCAGTGCGCGCTGCGACTCCTTTTCCGTGACGTAAAGTGAGAACGACCGGGGGCCGATTGAGACCCCGAAGATGTTTATCTTGGCCCTGCTGAGGGGAGTGACTGCCTTGGAGAGTATGCCCGGCTCGACCTGCATCTTCTCCCCCACCACAGTCAGCATGGTGAGGGGCTCCGGGTACAGCTGCGTGCTCACCTTCTTACCTCCGGCGATGGCCCCCACAATCCGGGTGCCCTTTGCAGAGAGACTACCGTGGCGGAAATGTATAACCTTTGCGTCAATCCGGGGGTCCTTGTATTCTAAAGCGCGGTGGTGTAATATCCGTGCGCCGTATCGGGCGAGGTCACACATCTCCTCAGCGGTTACCTCGGTGAGCAGATTCGGCCTCCGTATTCTCCGCGGGTCTGCGCTCATCACGCCCTCGGCGTCCGTCACTATTATCACCTCGGAGGCGTCCAAGCATTTACCCACTAGGAAAGCCGTTATGTCGCTCCCCCCGCGCCCGAGCGTCGTGATATTACCCCTCCGGTCCCTACCGACAAAGCCGCAGATCACTGGGACGATGCCCCTCCTCATTAGGGGTAAAATATTCTTTCTGAACAAGCGTCGAGTCCTTCCTAGGTCAGGCCTCGCGCGACCGAATTCGCTGTCTGTTATTACTGGCCACTCCTTGTCCTGAGGATCCACGTATCTGGCCTTCACCCCGAGGCTCCGCAGAGCGTAGGTGAACACGCGGGCGCTACTTCGCTCGCCCATTGCCAGTATATCATCCATCCTTACTGCCCTGAGCCTCCCGGTCGTGGCGACCTTGGCGGCCTCGACCAAGAAATCCGTGGTGTGGCCCATCGCGGAAACAACCACCGCGACCCGAGTGCCCTTCCGCTGCTCCCGGCGGACAGACTCCGCGGCCTTGCGCATCAGTTCGCCGCTCTCTATGCTAGTGCCACCGAATTTCACGACTATTCTTCTCACTTTAACCACGCAGGGATCTTGTCCAGCCGAGTCAGGTCCTCGTAGCTCTCCCGCTCCCTCACTATCTCAGCTTTACCTGAATTTACTAACACCATTGCCGGGCGCGGCTTCGCCGTGTGTTGGCTCGACATCGCCAGCCCATAGGCTCCCACGTCGTAGACGACCAATATATCGCCGCGCTTCACCTCGGGTAGGCGCCGCCCCTTCCCTAAGAAATCGCCTGACTCACAGAGGGGTCCAGCGATGTTGACGGTTTTGGTAGGCTCCTCGCGCATCTTGTTGGCAGCCTCAATGTGATGATACGCATCGTAGAGAGCAGGACGAACCAGCGCGTTCATGCCGGCATCGATCGCCACCCAATCAGGCATTCCGGGCCGCTCCTTTGTGTACCCGACCTTCCCCAGAAGCACCCCAGCGTCCGCCACTATGTATCGACCTGGCTCAAGGACTAAAGTCGGTTTGGAGAGCCCGTGCGACTTGACGGCCTCCTCGGCGGCGGCCACCACCTTCGATGCCAGCTCCTCGGGGGGGAACTCCTTGTCATCAGGTTTGTATGGGATCCCTAGGCCGCCTCCAAGATCAACGAACTGCAGCTCGATTTCAAGTTCGTCCTTTATCCGCGCAACAACATCCATCACCTTCCCAACCGCCTCCTCGAAGGGCTTTGTGTCCAAGATCTGAGAACCTATGTGAGAGTGGACCGCCACCACCTCCACGTTCCGCTTATCAGAAGCCATCCGGTAACCTTCGAGAGCTGCACCACTCGCCACGTCGAGGCCGAACTTACTCTCGCGTAGCCCCGTCGCGATGTAGGGGTGGGTCGGCGTAGCCACATCGGGATTTATGCGGAACCCCACCCGAGCCCTCTGATTGAGCCTCGCCGCCAGATTATCGACGACCTCTAGTTCCTGAACGCTATCGAGATTTATCAGCACATTATTTTTGATTGCCGGTTCGAGTTCGGGAATCGACTTGTAGTTTCCGTTGAAGATAATGCGCTCTCCTGGGATGCCAAGCCGAAGCGCGGTCTGTAACTCGTAGCCCGAACTGACTTCCGCGCCGCAACCCTCGCTCTCCAAAATTTTACAGACGGCTATGTTGGAGTTCGCCTTGTAGGCATAACAAACCATAACGTTCTTACACCGATCAGCATATGCCCGATAGAACCGGCGGTAATTTTCCCGGACGCGCTGCTCGTCCATAACATAAAGGGGGGTACCGAATTTGTCGGCCAACTCTACGGCGCTGACGCCACCTATTACCAGGTGACCGCGCTCATTGACATCGAAGTGTGGCTTCATCTCTTTTCTACCTCGGTAAGGGCCTCTTCAAGGATATCCAGCCCTAGATCGAGGTCCCTCTTATTGATGGTGAGCGAGGGAGCTATCCTGATGACCGAGCGCCCACCGCGGAAGACTATCAGCCCCTTATCTAGAGCAGATCGCACGACCTTGTTCCGCTCCTCGACAGCGCGTTCCTTAGTCTCAGTATTGCCCACCATCTCAATCGCTAGGAGTAATCCCTTCCCCCTGACCTCGCCAATAGAGGAATGCTCCTCTTCCATCTCCTGCAGGCGTTTCAACGCCACCTTGCCAAGCCGCTCGGCTCTCTTGACTAATTTCTCCTTCTTCAACACCTCTAAACCAGCGAGAGCGGCAGCGCAGGCCACTAAGTTGCCACCAAATGTGCTCGCGTGAGATCCCGGCTCCCAGTCCATGACTTTCTCGCTCCCGATCATCGCACCTATCGGGGCCATCCCCCCGGCCAAGGCTTTTGCAACACATACTATGTCGGGAGTTACGCCCCAGTATTCCATGGCAAACATCTTACCACTCCGCCCCAGACCGGTCTGAATCTCGTCAGCTATGAACAACCACCCATGGTCGTCGCAAATCTCCTTCACCATGGGGTAATATTCCGGCGGGGGAATGATGTAACCCGAGTTTCCTTGAATCGGCTCGGTGATGACCGCCGCAACCTCCTCAGCGGGGATAACCTTTCTTAGGGACTCTTGGATGTACTCAATGCACTGGAAATCGCACCCCGGGTAGCTCTGTCCGAAAGGGCACCGGTAACAATACGGATACGGCATGAAGCTAACGCCCGGCACGAGCGGGGCAAAGAATTTGTGGTGCTTCGCAGACGCCGATGATAGACTCATGGCCCCGAACGTGCGCCCGTGAAAGGCGCCGGTGTACGCGATCATCCTGGGGCGCCGAGTGTGCCAGCGGGCGCACTTGAAAGCGGCTTCCACGGCCTCAGCGCCGGAACTCCCGAAGTACACGCGCTTGTCAAATTTTCCTGGGACGAGTTTGACGAGTTCCTCGGCGAGCCTCACCTGCACATCGTAATAAAAATCGGTCCCGGCGAAGTGTGTGAGCTTAGCCAATTGTTGCTGAACTGCCCGCGTCAAGCTCGGATGCGAGTAACCGTAGTTGAGGACAAACATTCCCGAGGAGAGGTCGAGAAATACGTTGCCGTCGACGTCCCGCACGTAGACGCCCCAGCCCTCCTCACCGACGAGCGATTCGGCGCGCTGGTAGGACGGCGACATTACCCGTTCATCGCGGGCTATGATTTTCTTCGCCTTCGGGCCCGGAATTGGTTTGACTATCCGCGGGCCTTTTCCAGCCCACTTGGGTTTCTTGACCACTCAACCACCTATCGTTTGCAAACTATTGGGGAATAGGCTGCTACTTAACCATTTTGCCCCAGGTGTCCAAGAGTTTTTTATAGCCAAGAAGGGGTGTTTCCTAGGGGGTACAACATTGCCGAGTAATTACTCATATGCAAGCGCAGACGATGTCCTGAAGGTCCTGCCAGAGCGGGAGCCAGAGACGCACAAGGGCGACTATGGCAGGTTGCTGGTAGTCGGTGGTGGGTCCCGCTACGTGGGGGCGCCGGCTCTAGTAGCCCTAGCCGCTCTCCGCTCGGGAGTAGACCTAGCTACAATCGCTGCCCCAGTAAAAACCGCTCAGATAATCAACTCATACTCGCCCGACCTTATCACAATCAAGTTGCCCGGCCAAGACTTCGGGTCACGCGCGGTGGCAGAACTCGACGAACCCGTCAAGCACGCCACGGCCGTCGTGATAGGCCCCGGGCTCGGAACGTCACCCGAGACTGGTAAGGGGATAATCGAGCTGACTGAAAAACTCGCCAAGAGCTATCCCAAACTCTCCGTGATGTTCGACGCAGACGGTCTGAAGTTAATGGCCTCCAAGCGAAAACTCCTGAGCAACTCGAATTGGTTGGTGACGCCCCACGCACGAGAGTTCGAACTCCTCACTGGTACGGATCTATCAACTGGCGCCAAGCAGCGCGTCGAACAGGTCAAGGCAGCCGCGAAATCCCTTGGCTGCACCGTGTTGCTGAAGTCCCATGTGGACATCGTCGCCTCCCCTGATGGAGAGTGCGTGCTCAACCGCACCGGAAACCCCGGCATGACTGTGGGGGGAACCGGAGATGTGCTCGCCGGCATAGTCGGAGCGTTCCTAGCGCAGGGTGTCGAGCCATTCCAAGCCGCGGCGGCGGGAGCGTTCCTGTGCGGCCACAGCGGCGACCTGTGCCTCGAGGAAAAAGGATATGAGTTCATAGCATCAGACCTCATTGAAAAGCTGCCCGCGGCATTGGCGGACATCAGAGGTAGTCAAGGTGGCTAAATTTAGGGAAGCCGGAGAGCGCTTGTTCTCCGCGAAGATATGCATGCGCTGCAACGCGCGGAACCCCTGGAGGGCGACCAAGTGCCGGAAGTGCGGCTATGGTAATCTCCGGCCCAAGGCGAGGGAGCCGAGAGGATGACGGTAGAGGAACAATTGAAAAAAATCATCTCTCAGGACAACGCGGCCCACCTAACGTTGATCGACCCCGACAAGCAGGGGGCGGAGGAAGCCGGGGAGATGGCTGGTCAGGCCTCGGACGCTGGCACCGATGGGATAATGGTCGGGGGATCGACGCGAGCGACTGGTGAGTTGCTCGACCGGACAGTAGCCCAAATCAAGGAGAAGGTCGACCTTCCAGTCATCCTGTTCCCGGCGAGTGAGGCGGGAGTCAGCCGACACGCGGACGCCATCTTCTTCATGAGCCTCCTGAACTCCAATGATCCACGCTACATTACTGGAGCTCAAGTGCGCGGTGCCCCACTAGTCAAGAAATTCGGACTTGAGTCCATCCCGATGGCCTACCTGATAGTCGAGCCGGGAGGCGCCGCCAGCAAGGTTGGCAAGGCAGAGCTGATCCCCCGCGACGATCTAGACCTAGCGGTCGCCTACGCGCTGGCGGCCCAGTACCTCGGAATGCGGTTTGTGTACCTCGAGGCTGGCTCGGGGGCGAAGGAGCCGGTGCCCCCGGAGATGATCAAGGAGGTAAGTAACTCCACCGATGTCACGCTAATAGTCGGTGGAGGTATCCGAACACCTGAGGCCGCGGCCGATCGGGTCAAAGCCGGCGCGGAAATCATCGTGACCGGAACAATCGTTGAAGAAGCCAAAGACAGGATTAAAAAGATTAAGGAAATCGTCGGGGCGATCAAAGCATCCGGCGGTGTTTAGCGCAGGAGATGCAGGCGTAGCTCTTACGGGATGAGGTAAAGACCCTGCGCCGGTCTATCCCCGGGATCCTTCTGTCGACCCTGAAGCCTCGCCTAACGGGGACGGCCTTCTGGCGCGGGACCAAGCTGCCACAGTAGACGCACTCAACGGGCTTGCTCCTGCCGCCCGCCCGAAAGTGGCCCCATTTCTTTCCGCTCTTTCCTCTTCGCTTACCCATTCAAATCACCGCTAGCGCCGACGTGCCAGCCGTAACCCATCTTCTGTTTTAGGTGGCATTTAGCTTAGCAGGCTACCACCCGCCTCCGGCAGGAATTCATCGGCGGCAACTTGCCCTTGCATCCCGCAGATTGGCCGTTTCATCCCTGTCGGCCCGACCTCAGCCTCGCCAGCCTCATTGCGCGAGCAGACGGGTATCGTTTCTGTTCCAGGGTCCGACCTCTCGGCCGGGTCCTTTCGGACCTGCGGTCCTGCCCGATGGACGGAGTTTCCTCAGGCTTGCGCCCGTGGGCCACCCACCGGCTCGCCGGCGTGTAAATCTTAATCCTGCACGCTTAAGAGGTTAATTAAACGTGGGGTCGGCGCGTGAAGTGACGGGTGAAGTCTCATTTATCAAATTTTTGAATGTGTTGCATCTCCGCAACATCCAGCGTTGTTTCCATCGTCTTCGTTTCAACCGCGATGCCGCTTTCCTCAACCGCAACCATGGGGTTGATTCCCCCAACGATTACCACTCCGACTCGATTCATATCTACGGGGAGCCCATACAGGGGCTCACCAGGGCCCCCTATGGCCAGCACGCCGTCCAAATGTTTTTTCTCCGCTAGATTTATGATATCCTGAGCAGAGCCTCTCGCCAGCGTAGGTATCTCCCTGAGGTTGGCTAGTATCCGCCCAGAGCCCGACTTTATCGCTTTCAGGTAAGATGTCATTTCTCTGGAAGCGAAAACTTCCAAGGGATCGAGCGAGGATCCCTGATAAGTTATGGCATCGGTGAACCTTTCCGGTTTCCATTTCTTGACTTCCAGCACGCCACCAAACCTTGGAGTTACAGGGATGCCGGCCTTTGCCAGCAACCCGTCGATGGTAATGCTACACACAGTCGCCGCGCCGACCTTTCCTTTGGGTATCTC
>CAZKSL010000040.1:0-7691 GCA_964555495.1 Hadarchaeota archaeon (SeqCode) | reverse complement strand
CGTGGCGCTGGAGTCGTTTGAAGTTGATGAAGATGGTCTGCGCGGTTTCCGGGCGCAAGTAGGCGACTTTCTTGCCCCCCGGACCGATGGCCGTCTTGAACATTGCATTGAAGTCGAAGATCTCGCCAAGTTCGCCGCCACAGTCAGGGCAGCGCAGTTGGTGTTCTTCTATAAACTTATTCATCTCCTTTTTGGACAGCCCCTCGATATCCTTTCCGGTCGCCTCCTTCGCTAGATCAGCTGCCTTGAACGCGGATCCACACTTCTTGCATTCCACCATAGCGTCCACGAAGTGATCGACGTGCCCGCTAGCCTTTAGGACCTCCTCCGGCGTGATTGAAGGCGAGCTTATCTCAAAGAAACCCTCCCGCACGACGTAGAACTCGCGCCACTTTTGGATTATCTTGTTCATTAGAAGTGCTCCAAGGGGCCCAAAGTCGTAGAAGCCAGCCGCCCCGCCATATATCTCAAATGAGGGCCAGATGAATCCTCTTCTCTTGGCTATCTCCATGACCTTCTCGTGCTTCTCCTGTGCCACTCGCTCACCGCAAATTGGAACAAGCCCCCAAACCCTAAAAAACTACTTGTGTCAGGGGGAAAAGACTAGCTCTTTAGCGCCTGAAGAAGGTCCTCATCGCGGACCATACCCACGAAGTCCCCGCCGGCAGTCACGACCGGGGTCTGCTCTATTTTCTTCTTTTTCATCAACTTGGCGCACTTGCTTACCGATGTACGCTTCGTGACTGTCACCAGGTTCTTGGACATGACCTCTTGCACGGGCTTGTCAGGCGCCGTGAGTTTTTTCTTGGTTATGTAGATGCGGTCTTCGCTGTCCCAAGTCCAGCTGTCGCCCTCGCTGCGCCCCTTCATCTGCCCCATCCTTGACTCAGTCTCTACTTCGCTTATCGCAATGATGTCGGAGTCATCGATTATCCCGACGAGTTCGCCCTTGACGTTGATGACTGGCAGTGCTCTGACTCCCGCTAGCCCCATCATCTCTACCGCGGCCTGGAGAGGTGTCCCCTCCCACACGGTAGCGAGTGGTTGTTGCACGTAGTCAGAGGCAGGTTCCTTAATGTCCATCTCCGCGACCGCTCTGCAGACTATGTCTCGAACCGTGATGATTCCTGTGAGTTCCCCGTCCTTGATTACCGGTAGACGCCTCGCGCCCGACTTCAGCATTTTTTCGGCCGCTTCTCGTATGGAGTCGTCTTCTCTGACTGTTATCACATCGCGATTGACCAACATGCCCAGCTGACCTTCATCGGGGTTCTCGAAAAAGTCACGGAGCCTCACGATCCCCACTAGTTCCTTGGTCCCATGCTTGAGGACCGGAAGTGCACTGACCTTTAGCTTCTTCAGGAGTTCGAGCGCCTCTTCCCGGTTCCCGGGGACTTCTGCCCCCTGGACCTCCTTTGTCATCACGCTCTTGACTTTCACAGGTTTTCCCTCTTTCACTCTCCGCTACCCTACAGCTAAAGCGGAAGAACTTCATGTTTTCCTACAATTCCTTGGCTTATAAGATTTCCTTTGGAGTTTCCCCCCCTATGAGGGCTCTCCTAAGGTTGCTAGCTCGTGCCCGATTGACTATCCCGGCGTGGATATCGGGTAAATTTGTCAGATTACTCCTCCTCGAGAGGACCAAAAACGTGGCGCTGGCTCCTTTTTGGACGGGGGCAAAGGACGTGGCAAGCTTAGAGGACGGCCCGACCGTCGCAGCCTGTAGCAATCTCTGGGCCTCTTCCCCCCCAGCGCGCGCGTTAGCACGCCGTAGGCAGGCCCAGAGGAAGGAGAGTTCGCGGAACATGTCCGGCTGACAGACCGTCGCGTTGTCAGTCCCTACCCAGAAGTCAACTCCTTCCTCAAGAGCTAGGTCAACTGGGGGAACTCCGGTCCCGAGCAGGCTGTTCGCCCTAGCGCAGAATACCAGGGGGACCCCGGCTCTTCGCAGAGCCCTGAGATCGTCCTCGGCCGCCCAGGTACCGTGCACGAGGAAGGATGGGTTGAGTTCGAGAGCCCGCTGGATCTCCGTCTTGCCCGTGTCTTTGATGGATGACTCTTGGGCACCCTTGGTCTCGGCCGCGTGGACAGAAAAGAGTTTTCCCCCCTTGGAGGCACGTTGGGCCAAGTCCTCCATCGCTGGCCGCTTGAGGGCGTCAAGCGAGGGCAGACCGATTCCGTCCGAGTTTTTCAACAAGTCATCTACATCATCTGGCGAGGACGGGCGCCCGAGAATGATGGCGTTGAGCGCGGGGTGTTTTGCCTCCCGCAGAAGCCTCACGCCCGCGAGACCCCCCTCTCTGAAGTCGCAGTGGGCGAGCGTTCCGGTTTGCAACATGTCTTGGTTGATTTCCTTTATTGCCTTCACAATTTCCCCATTGGACTTGGAGTGCAGGGCTGCAAATTTTTCGCCCCCCGGGCCAACCACATCCTCCTGTGATCTTCCGAGATATGTCTCCTTGACGACGGAGTCCGCCAGGTGGGTGTGGGCGTTGAAGAACGGCGGCAGGATGAAACTCCGCTTCAGGTCGGTCGCGCGAGTCGGGGCTGAACCTTCCCCGATCTCTTGAATTTTCCCGTCCTGAACTATCAAGTAGCCTCGCACGGGCTCGAGATCCTTGCCCTCCAGGATGGTCGCGTTTCCAAAGATTTGTTTGGCCACTATCTCACCCCTCGCTTGGGTAAATCAAGACCTATTGTGCCCCCAACAAGGATTAATCAGGAGGTCTTAAGTGCATAAGTAAATACCGAGTCGAGGCGGTGAGATGGACAGGTTTTTGAAGGAAGCGATAAATGAAGCGAAGCGTGGGTTGGAGGAGGGAGGAATCCCCATTGGCTCCGTCCTAGTGAGGGATGGGAAGATACTCAGCAGGGGGCGAAACCGGAGGGTACAGAAAGACAGCGCAGTGCTTCACGCGGAGATAGACTGCCTCCAGAACGCGGGGCGAATTAAGGACTACAGGAAAACCACGCTTTACTCGACACTCATGCCATGTTATCTCTGCGCGGGAGCCGTGGTGCAGTTCGGGATAAAGAAGGTCGTCGTGGGGGAGAACCTCAACTATAGGGGGGCGGGGACGGAGAAGTTTTTGAAATCTCACGGCGTTGAGGTGGTAAATCTTCAGAGCGAGGAATGCGCCGAGATGATGAGGGAATTCATTGAGAATAACTCAGAGCTGTGGAAGGAGGACTCAGGGCAATAAGTTGGGCCCTTAAGTTGGGGCACTTTTAATTTCTCTCGCCATAGGGGCGCTGGCTAACTTATAGAGATGCTAACTTTAGTAGGGTTGAGCAACATGCGGCTTGTGGTGTACAACGCGCGCGAGTGCGACCCGAAGAAGTGCACAACGGTGCGGCTAGGGCGCGCGGGGAAGGTCGAAGTGGTGTACCGACTGCGGGATCTGCCGGGCGGCGCGATTTTGCTCGATCCGTTTGCACCGAAAGCCCTCTCAAAGGCCGATGCCGAGCTCGCCGAAGAAAGGGGGATAATCGCTCTTGACTGCTCTTGGAAGAACATCGAGCAAATCGAGCGCCTCCGGGGAAGAGCGGCTCCTCGGGGCCTGCCCTACTTGGTCGCCGCGAACCCGACACATTACGGGCGCCCGACTACTCTCAGCACCACCGAGGCACTTGCCGCCGCGCTCTTCATACTCGGCGCGCGCGACAGGGCAAAGGAACTCTTAGATATCTTCAAGTGGGGGCACACTTTTTTAGAGTTGAATGAGAACGCACTGGAGGCCTATGCGGGAGCCGAAGACAGCGCGGAAGTCGTCGCAATCCAGGAGGAATTCATGCCCCCCAGTAAGGCTTAAACTCCCCGCGGAAAACAAAGAAACGGTGGTCGAGCGATGCGCAGGCGCAGAAGGGACGAAGGTATGCCCCCCACGGGTGCCGGACTCATCCGCTATTTTAAAGAGGAAACTCACGGACCCAAACTCTCACCGAAGGCCATAATGGCTTTCGCTATCGGCGTCATAGTCTTTGAGGTAATCCTGCGATTCTACGGCCCCTTCTGAGCCTAAAACTCCCCGCTCTTCCGCATCTTCTCGAGCCGCTTTATCCGCTCTTCCGTCGGCGGGTGACTTGAGAGAAGGCTCGAAAAGCTCGTCTTCCTGAATGGGTTAACTATGAACAGGTGGGAGGTTGACGGGTTCCCTTTCTTCTCAAGCGGCCTCTTCTTGGCGGCGGACTGCAATCTGCGCAGGGCGCTCGCAAGCGCGCCAGGCTTGTGGGATATCTTGGCGCCCCCCTCGTCCGCGCCGTATTCGCGCGTGCGGGAGATGCCCATCCTGACAAGCATCGCGGCGAACGGCATGAGTATCAGAGCGAGGAGCACTATGAGCCCTCCACCGCCGCGGTTCCTCCCTCCGCCAGCGAACAGCGAGAACCACATCACGTACACGATCACTGCCCCGATGATGGCTGCCATGGTGTTTATCAGCATGTCTCGGTTCTTTATGTGGGCGAGCTCGTGGCCAAGCACACCCTCAAGCTCCTCCTTGTCCAGTAGCTCCTTGGCCCCTGTGGTCACCGCCACGACCGATTTTGAGGGTGAGCGCCCGGTCGCGAAGGCGTTCGGAACGTCCATCGGGACCACGGCCACCTTCGGCTTCGGCAGGCCGGCATTTCTCGCCAGCCGCCCGACAATTTCGTGGAGTTCTGGTTCCTCAGACTCACTTACCACCTTCGCCTTGTACATTTTTAGGACCCACCTATCGGCGTACCAATAAATCGCGAGATTCATTACCACTGCCATAGTGAGGACAATACTGAGTATGAAAATCAAGTTACCAGGGCTGAAGATGTAGCCCACCGCGAAGCCCACCAGCATCAGCATCCCAGTGAGCATTAACATCAGCAAGAAGGTCCGCGTGCTTCCACCCATACGATCGCCGATTTAATCTCCCCGCGTGAGGTTAAAAGTCTTACCTGCTAACTCGTGAAGGCAAAAGAGTGATTAACTTGCCCCAGATTAGATATGGGGATAAATACGATAACCGCGAAGGCAGTCATTTTTGACGTAGATGGAACGCTAGTAGACACCCTCAAGCGTTTCCACGCTGCTTTCAACTTGCTTCTCGAGAAACAGGGGAGCAACCCCCTCGAATGGAAAGATTTCCGTGAGCGGTATATCGCGGACACTTTGGATGACGTGATTGCCCCCTCCGGGACCGACGGGAGGGAAGAAAGGTTGCACGGGTTTTGGCTTGAATTTCTTCGGAAGTATCGGACAATTGATGTAACGGGGGATGCCCTGATCCCGGGGGTAAGAGAAATAATGAAAAAGATCTCCGAGGCGGGAGTTCCTATCGCCATTACCACCAGCTGCATCGTTCCGCCTGATAAGCTTCGGGAGGAGTTCTCGGGCTACGACATTTCCAAGTTCGCAAATGCAATTGTTACGGGGGCGGATGTCGCCGGAGACCTAGATAGGGGGCACCACTTTTCCAAGGTGGAAATCCTTGGGCTGGCGGCGGAGAAACTCGGAGTCGAACCGACCGACTGCGTCGTGGTGGGGGATTACTGGAACGACGTGCGGGACGGTAAGAAACTCGGCGCCAAGACCGTCGCCGTCCTGACGGGTCTGATGAGGAGAGATCTCCTAGCGAGGTTCGGCCCTAATGCCATAATCGAGAGCGTCCGCGACCTCCCTAAGGTCGTCCGGTTTGAGACTGGGTGACTTCTGTGGCGGAACTCTCCGGTCCCGTCGACACAGAAACGAACTTAAGCCCCGTTTTAGTAACGTAGCAAGCGGAGGGTGATGTTACGGCTGCTCGGCACCCAGTAAGGCCCGCCGTCGTTACAAACATGGGCGCCATATGCCTGATCGAGGGCATAATCGCCCTCATAGTCGGCACCTTGATAATCACTGAGATTAGCGTTCAGACCGTGCAAGTAATCGGCGCGATCGTCATCCTGTTTGGAGTATTTTGTGGGATCATAGCTGGCCTGGGCATACTCGATGGTCAGAGATGGGCCTTAACGCTAAGCGGCTGGTCGTTTTTCACGTGGGCGAAAAGACCGGAGGTCAGAGCCTACTTTGGGACCCCCGCAGCCACCTCAAGAGCAGCGAAGAAATCTGTGAGCGCAAGATTTTGCCCCAACTGCGGCGCGCCAGCATCACCCAGCGGTGGGTTCTGCACTAAGTGTGGGGCCAAGCTGAAATGAGCCGCGCGTACTTGCCTCTCTAAAGATTTCATCCTTTGAAATATTCCTCGAGCCAATCGATTTTCCCCGGACGAAGTGACACCTTCCTATCAACGGCGTCCAGAAATGTCTTTACCGCTTCGGCGGTGCCGAGTTCAGTCGTGTCGATCTCGTAGACCTTTCCCTCTCCGTGCTCCTTGACTGCCTCCCACAGGATTATGCTCAACGCCTCGGCCTCCAAGTTGTCAGCGAGTTTCTTTCCGGTGTAACCCCGCTCCTTGAGGCGATTTTCTAGAACCGCGGGCCTCGTGCGCAGGACTATAACATGGGTCAGACCCTCTTTCGGTAAGAGGCGGGCGAGTAGCCCCTCCACCACGAGCGGGCCGAGTTCCCCTTTGGTTACGCGCGCAAATTCCTCCCGCAATTCCCCGGGTTCAACAACGCGCGTGCCGTCTTTGTCGGGCTTGTAGATTCCACTCTCCTCAATCAGGGAGCTGAGGTCGATTAGTTTGGCACCCAACGCTTTGGAGAGTTCTTGGGCAAACGTGGTCTTCCCAGTCCCCGGCGTGCCGCTGACGGCGATCGCGAGTTTTCTGGCCATGGGCGGCCACCGTCAAAGTTTTTCGGAACGGAGGTCTATCGTGTCTCCGTCTCCCGGCCCAGTAGAAATTAGAGTGGCTGGGACCCCTAGCTCCTTCTCTACGCGCGCCACGAAGTTTTTGGCCTCCTCGGTCAGCTCTTCGAACTTTTGGGCGCCCTCGTTACCCTTAAAGAGACGGTCCAAGCAACTTATGGCTATCTGGGTCGCCCCGTTTATCATTACCGAGCGCTTCGCGAATTCGAAGTCAAATTCGCCTATTCGCCTCCGCCGGCCGGTCACGGTGCCGTGTTCGACGATCCCCATTTGCTCGGCCTTCTCGACCGACATTTCGGTCGGAAATGGTCCCGCGCCGACCCGGCTGACGTACGCCTTGAAGACCAAAATCACATCGTCCACGCTAGTGGGCCCCACGCCCACGTCGGCGGCCAAGGTGCTCGCGGCGGTGTCCTTGCTCGTCACGTAGGGGTAGGTCCCGTGAACGAGCGAGAGCCCGAAGCCCTGGGACCCCTCGATGAGCACGGGCTTGCCCTCCCGAATGCCCCCGTTTACCTCGGCAGGCACGTCGGTGAGGAACGGCTTTAGCTCTCCGATTTCCTCGGCCAACTTGGCTACGCGGCTCGCCCGCGCGACGTTTGCGGGGCCGCACCCGGTGCCCGTCGTGCCTATCTTGCCCTTGAGGTGCTTCGAGCTGCGGTCCTCCTCGATGTGTTTAGGTTCGATGACTGAGCAGTGCCGATCCACACCTAGCCGCTCACTGATCCCCGTCTCATTCACTTCCTTTAGAACGACCTCGGGGTTGACGAGCACTCCGGGCCCGATTAGCACGCGAGCGCCCTCGTACACGAACCCACACGGGATCTGGCGCAGCCCGTACTTCTTGCCATTGTAGATCACTGTGTGCCCGGCGTTCGGGCCAACTCCACCTCGGGCGATGATATCTGGC
>CAZKSL010000039.1:0-7821 GCA_964555495.1 Hadarchaeota archaeon (SeqCode) | reverse complement strand
GTCTACGATGTCGCCCACAACATCGCGAAGTTTGAGGAGCACGAGGTTGACGGGGAGCGCAAGCGGGTCTGCGTGCATCGGAAGGGTGCGACACGGGCCTTCCCGGCGGGTCATCCTGAGATCCCTGCGAAGTACCGCGAGGTCGGGCAGCCCGTGCTCATCCCCGGAGATATGGGCACCGCTAGCTATGTGCTGGTGGGGACCGAGCGTGGCGCGCAGGAGACGTTTTCCTCGACCGCTCACGGCGCAGGGCGGCACATGAGCCGAACTGCCGCGCGCAAGCGTTTCTGGGGAGACGATGTCGCGAAGGAGCTGAAGTCGCGCGGCATTTACGTGCGAGCAGCCAAGGGCTCAGTCATAGCTGAGGAGGCCCCTGGCGCCTACAAATCCGTGGACTCGGTGGCGAAGGTCAGCCACGACGCTGGGATTGCCCGAATGGTGGCACGGCTGGTACCGATGGGCGTGACGAAAGGATAGCTAGAGCTGTGAGATCTGATGGTTTCGAAATCTTTTGTGTTAATTCTGCCTACATCTCTGGCGGCGGACGCTCCCGACCTGAGGCAGAAGACCCTGAAGCTAGGTCTCATTGGACGTGCGCTCGCGATTTTCCGTGTAGATCAAGTCTGCATCTATAACGATGATGATTCAAACATTCGGGATCAGGTCAAGGAATCCGAGCTGATAACCAAGCTCCTCCGGTACATGGATACCCCCCAATATCTGCGCAAGCAGCTTTTCCCCCGCACCAAGGAACTCCGCTATGTTGGCCTGCTGCCACCGCTCAGGACGCCTCATCATCCGCTGCGTGACGAGCGAACGGCCCCCGGAGATTACCGTGAGGGAGTCGTCGTCGAAGTCAGCAAGAACCAAAGCTTGTTGGAGATCGGTCTGTCCCAAAAGGCCGCGGTCGGCGAAAGGCTCAGGGTCGGTCAGCGATTGACGGTCAGACTTGGAAAACAGGGTGGAGACCGCATACCTGCCACACCTGTGACGCGGGCCGAAGTTCCAGAGTACTGGGGTTACGAGGTGTTACAGGCGGGAACGCTTGAAAAGGGCTTAAGTAAGCTGGAAGCAGATTATGTAGTGGGAACCTCTCGACGCGGCCAAAATTTATATGAGGCCGTCGAGGGGATAAAAAGTAACAACCCAAGCAGCGTGGCAGTGGCATTCGGGGGCCCATATCAGGGGCTCTACGAGATCTGCGAGCGCCAGGGCGTCGATCCGGGCAAGCTGTTCGACGTCGTTGTGAATACCGTACCTCGGCAGGGAACCGAGACGGTCCGAACCGAGGAGGCGCTATTCGCGACTCTAGCGCTCCTGAACGCGCTGCCTAAGGGGGAGTAAGGTGCCGAGAAAAAAACACCATCCAAGGCGGGGCTCGATGGCGTACGCGCCACGGAAGCGGGCCCCAAGACCGAGGCCCAGGGTGCGGGCATGGCCAGCTGAGATTAGCTTGCGCTTGCTTGGGTTCGCCGGATACAAAGCCGGAATGACTCGCGTCTTTATGGTTGACGACCGTAAAGGGTCCCCGACCGAAGGCCAAGAGATATGCGCCCCAGCGACGGTCATTGATGCTCCCCCGCTCATAGTTTGTGCGGCCAGGATTTACGGGACGACTGCCCGGAGATTTAACACCTTGGCCGAGGTCTGGGCGGGTGACCTTTCAAAAGACCTTGCTCGAACGGTTAAGTTGTCCAAGGAATATGATCAGAAAAAGGCTCTCGAGGAGACCGAGAAGCTGGTCAAGGAAGGTAAGGTCCAGGAGATTAGGGTCCTTGCGCACACCCAGCCGAGGCTGACTGGCACCTCCAAGAAACGCCCTGATCTGGTCGAGATTCAAGTCGGCGGGGGTTCTTCGGAGGACCGATGGAACTACACCAAGGATCTGCTCGGCAAGAAGGTGCGCATGGCGGATTTGTTTAAGGAAGGCGAATACGTCGACGCGGTTGCGATCACAAAGGGCAAAGGATTCAAGGGCCCAGTCCAGCGTTGGGGGGTCAAGATTCAGCCCCGAAAGGTCCAGAAGGCGAGGCGGCACGTGGGAGTCATTGGTCCTTGGACTCCGTCGCGCATAATGAGTTCAGTCCCCGGCTACGGGCAGACGGGTTACCATCAGCGCACGGAACTCAACAAGCGCATTTTAAAGCTGGGGGATGATGGCAAGGAGGTCACCCCAAGTGGAGATTTCTTGCGGTACGGTCCAGTGAAAGGGGAATTTACCCTCCTAAGTGGCTCGATCCCTGGCCCAGCCAAGCGCTTGGTGTTTTTGAGGCGCGCAATTAGACAGTCATCAGGTGCTCCGACATCCCCGCCAACGATAACGCATATAAACATGGAGTCTCAGCAGGGGGCATAATCTATGAACGTCCACGTTTACTCGGCAGAAGGAAAGCAGGTCAAGGAGCTTGAACTCCCAAACATCTTCGAGGAGGATTTCAGGCCAGGCATCATCAAGCGGGCTTTCCTCGCCGCGCGCTCCGCTAGAGTCCAGCCTTGGGCCCCGGATGAGCGGGCTGGAAAAAAGACCTCCGCGGAGACCTGGGGCAAGGGACATGGTGTCGCGAGAGTTCGTCGGGTCAAGGGCAGAAGATCTCCCGCCGCGGGAAGGGGGGCTTTTGCCCCGTTCACGACAGGGGGAAGGAGAGCCCACCCCCCAAAGACGGAGAAAAAACTTCGCGAGCGGATAAACAAGAAGGAGCGAAGACTGGCGATACGTTCGGCGATAGCGGCGACCAAGGACAAGAAACTTGTGGGTTCCCGGGGGCACGTTGTTGATAAAGTGAAGGAGCTGCCGCTAGTGGTCGCTGACGATTTTGAGAAAATCAACAAATCGAAGCAAGCCCGGGAGATACTTGAGAAACTGGGTTTGTGGCAGGATGTCGAGCGGGTGGCAGGCAGTCGGAAGATACGCGCGGGGAGAGGAAAGATGCGTGGCAGGCGGTACCGGCAGGCTGTTGGCCCACTATTAGTAATCAGCGAGGATCGCGGCGTGAGGAGGGCCATGAGAAACTTGCCCGGCATAGACGTAACATATGTAAATAACTTGAACGCGGAGCAACTGGCTCCCGGTGGAGACCCGGCGAGACTGACTCTCTGGACTGAGTCGGCAATAAAAAAGCTGGCGGGGGGAATGTTCAGTTGAAGGACCCACACAAGGTATTAGTTCATCCTCAGATGACTGAGAAGGCGGTAAAGTTGATTGAGACGGAGAACAAATTGACTTTTATTGTCGCTCCGGATGCCAACAAGCGGGACATCAAGCGCGCGGTCGAGGCACTGTTTGAGGTTAAGGTTAATGATGTTAAAACGGAAATTACATCTGACGGTGTTAAACGTGCATATGCCAGACTCGCTCCTGAGTATAAAGCGGACGAAATTGCCGCAAAGCTGGGGATGTTCTAGATGGGGAAGCGGATAAGAGTTCAGCGAAGGGGAAGAGGAAGCTCGACCTATCGATCCAAAACCTTCAGGCGCCGCGGCGAGGTTAAGTTGCCTCCCGCGCCCAAGGAGGCTGCGAGTGCTAGAGTTGTGGATATCCTCCATGATCCGGGCAGAAGTGCACCCGTTGCTAAGATAAGGTATCCTGATGGACAGGAAAGGCTTGTCTTGGCCCCGGAGGGAGTGAAGGTCGGCGATGAGTTAACCTGTGGAGTATCTGCACCGATAAAGTCAGGTAACACCCTCACCTTGGCGGAGATGCCGGAAGGGACACCAATTCACAACATCGAGTCCCAGCCAGGTGCGGGAGGGCAGTTTGTCCGTTCTTCCGGGACTCACGCTACCATGCTTGCTCACGATGTCGGGCAGGCCATCATCCGTCTCCCCTCGGGTGAGATTAAGTCGTTCAGCCCCCGGTGTAGGGCCACGGTAGGAATAGTCGCCGGAGGTGGTAGGGTGGACAAACCCTTCGTCAAAGCCGGCAAGAAACATCACGCTATGCGCTCAAGAGGAAAACTTTACCCGCGGGTCTGTGGCGTGGCGATGAATGTGGTTGACCATCCGTTCGGTAGCGGTCGCGGTAGGCACGCTGGCAGGCCTCGGACGGTGTCACATGGTGCTCCACCGGGGCAGAAAGTGGGGCTGATATCCGCTCGGAGGACAGGGAAGAGGTGATCGGTAGTGCCAAAGGAGTTTACGTACAGGGGCCACACCCTAGAGGAGCTACAGAAAATGTCGATGAATGATTTTGTCAAGCTCTTACCCTCGCGGCAGAGGCGTTCGCTCCTTCGCGGGATTCCGCCGAGGCAGAAGAAGCTGTTGGAGAGAATTCGAAAGACGAGGAACCGCGGCAAGCAGGACGAGGTGTTTGTACGCACCCACTGTCGAGATATAGTGATCATCCCCGAAATGGTCGGCATAAAGCTTGGAGTGCATAACGGCAAAGATTTCGTGAGGATAGAAATCACCCCCGAGATGATTGGGCATCGGATCGGCGAGTTCGCCCTCTCTCGCAAAAAAGTGACCCACAGCACGCCAGGAATCGGCGCTACACGGAGCTCGTTGTATGTTCCTCTGAAGTGATACAATGCCACAGTTTGGTTACTCAGCTCAGGTTGACGAGAAGGCATGCGCGAGGGCCATGGGTAAAGAGTTGCGCGTATCACCGAAGCATGCCGGCGAGGTTTGCCGCGCGATAAAAGGAATGAAGCTTGAGGGTGCCAAGGAATACCTCCAAGCGGTAATCGATAAGAAGAGGGCCATCCCCTACCGACGTTACCGGAAGAAGTTGGCGCACCGAAAAAATCTGCAAAAGTGGGACGCTGGCAGGTATCCAGTCAAGGCCGCGCGAGCTGTTCTGGAGGTGTTGGGCAACGTTGAGGCTAACGCCAGCTACAAGGGCATGACGGTGGAAAAGCTCAAGGTCATCCACGCTAGCGCGCAGAGGGGCATAATCATCCCAGGTTTCAGACCGCGGGCATTTGGCAGGGCTACACCGTTCAACACTCCAACGACTAACGTGGAGATAATAGTAAAGGAGGCGGCCTGAGGTGCCAGCGGAACGCGTGTTCATCAAAAAGGGGATCAAGCGGTCAGACCTCGAGGAGTTCTTAGAAGATGAACTTGAGAGGGCAGGTTACGGCGGAGTGGATATCAAACGCACCCCGACAGGGACTAGAGTTACGCTTTACGTGGAACGCCCGGGCATAGTGATAGGGAGAAAGGGAAAGTCCATCCAGCAACTGACGGACGAGCTGGCTCAGAGGTTTGACATAGAAAAGCCACAGGTTGAGGTATCTGAAATTGATGTTCCGGAACTGAACGCTCAAATCATGGCTCATCGAACGGCTTTCGCCCTCTCCCGAGGGAGATATTTCCGGAGGGTTGGATACTCCACCCTTCGCCGAATCATGCGGGCAGGAGCCCGTGGCGCGGAAATTCTGATATCAGGCAAGCTCTCGGGAGAACACGCGCGGTTCGAGCGTTTCTATGACGGATATCTCAAGAAGGCTGGCGAACCGGCATCAAGATTGGTGAGCGTTGGGCATGCCGTGGCGAAACTGAAAGCAGGGGTGATTGGGGTCAAGGTAATGATAATGCCACCCAATGTGGAACTGCCGGACGAAATCAAATTAACCGAGGAGGAGAAGCCAGAGGGGGCAGAGGAGAAAAAGGAAGCGGAAGGGGGAGCTAAGGAGAAGGAACCAGAGAAGGAGTCTCTTAAGGGAGACGAGGAGGAAGTAGAAAAGGAGCCTGCAGAAGAGGTGGAGGGACAGGCGGAAAAAACCACGAAGAAGGAACCCAAGCCGGAAGGCCCCCAGGGCGCATCCGAGACCCAACCAGAATCTAAGGAAGGTGAACCAGATGGCGATACTGAAACCTGACGAAATCCGGGACATGAATCCTGAGGAGATGAAGGCGAAGCTAGACGAGCTCAGGTCAGAGCTAGCCCGCGAGAGAGCGATAGCGGCGTCCGGCGGATCGCTTGAGAATCCCGGCAAGGTGGGCGAACTCAGGCGCACGATCGCACGGATAATGACAATAATGAAGGAAACTCAAAGAAAGGGAGGAGGTGCGTAACAGCTAATGCCTGAAATATGCCCGGTGTGTGGACTACCTAAGGAGATTTGCGCGTGCGAGGAGATCGCGCGCGAACAGCAGCGAATCAACGTGTACTCAGTCAAGAGAAAGTTCGGGAAAATAATGACGATTGTCGAAGGCATCGACGAGAAGCAAGTTAATCTCAAGGATTTGACAAAAGAACTCAAGTCGAAGCTGGCGTGCGGCGGAACTCTAAAAAATGGCAGGATTGAACTTCAGGGGGATCACAAGGCCCGGGTTGGAGAAATGCTCACCGAGATGGGATTCTCGCCCGACATGATAAACACAAAGTAGCTGTCGACATGCCACTGACAAAGCGAAGTTTGCCGCAGCATGAGCTAATTGGTCTGATGGCTAAAGTTGTGGATAGCTCGGATCCAAACTTGGTCGGGAAAAAAGGAAAAATAGTAGGCGAGACTCGAAACATGATTGCGATAGAGGAGGCGGGCAAAATAAAAGAACTACAAAAATCTATTGTGGTCCTCAGTATAACCCTCCCTAACGGGGAGCGGGTAGAAGTCGACGGGAAAAAGCTCGTCGCCCGCCCGGAGGACAGGATCAAAAAGTATGGGTGATGTTGTGGTTGGACCAGATATCAAGCCGCCGAAGGAGAAATGCGAGGACAAAAACTGTCCGTTCCACGGCTCGCTCCGAGTGAGGGGCCGTGTTCTAGATGGCACTATCGTTAGCGACAAGATGGACGGTACAGTTGTAGTTAGCCGCGAATACGCGCGAAGGGTTCCAAAATACGAACGCTACGATCGCCGGACCTCCAAAATCCACGCTCACAACCCCCCGTGTATAGGTGCGCGATCTGGAGACAGGGTCAAGGTCATGGAGTGTCGCAGACTGAGCAAGACCAAATCGTTTGTGGTCGTACAGAAGCAGGAGGTCTAAAATTGCCAAAGAAGGGTGCAGCAGCCTCGACTGGTCGGACAGCTCTTAAGCCGACCCGGACATTGCCGACGGGTGCGAAGATCCTCTGCGCGGACAATACCGGTGCCAAGGAACTGAGATTGGTCTCGGTGATCGGCTATAAGGGGACCCGCCGCCGCATGCCAAAAGCCGGGATAGGGGACATGATTGTGGCGTCGGTAATAAAGGGAACTCCGGAGATGCGGAGGAAGGTAGTTCGCGCGGTTGTTGTCAGGCAGACCAAGGAGTTCAGGCGTGTTGATGGCATGCGGGTGAAGTTCGAGGACAACGCGGCTGTGCTGATGACGGATGAGAGGGCGCCGCAGGGCTCGGAGATTCGTGGCCCTATGGCACGTGAAGCCGCAGAGCGCTGGCCCCAGATAGCAGGAATCGCCTCGATGGTGGTGTGATATGGTTAGACGAGGGGAGGGGTCTCCAACTCTGCACGGCAGACACAAGATTCTGGCAGCACCACTTAGCCCGGATTTACGAAAGACCCACGGCTGCAGGAGCCTGCCGGTGAGAAAGGGGGATAAGGTGAAACTCGTGCGCGGAGATTTCAAGGGGGTAGAAGGGGAGGTCACGGGCGTCGATTCGAAGAACCGTCGAATAACTATTGAGAGGGTAGTGACGACAAAGGCGGACGAGTCGGAGGTGTCGCGTCAAGTTCACCCTTCAAACGTGATGATAACCAAGCTTCATACGGATAGGATGAGGGATAAAGTCTTGAAAAGGAGGTTAAAAGGTGGCGAAAAAGGGCCAGAGAAGGCATCTTAAACGGTTCGCTCTTCCCGTCCCGCTCCGGATGCCTCGGAAATCTGCGGTGTGGGCAGTCAAACCCAGACCGGGCCCTCATCCGGCAGGCAA
>CAZKSL010000038.1:0-7846 GCA_964555495.1 Hadarchaeota archaeon (SeqCode) | reverse complement strand
TTTCGAATTCGTGGAGTTTCCCTATGGATCCGAGCACTACCTCAAGACGAAGGAGCTGGTCCCCGAGGAGGGGCTCGAGCAACTCTCCGAGATGGACGCTATCTACCTAGGAGCGCTCGGTGATCCTCGCGTCGAGACTGGGATTTTGGAGCAGGGCATCCTACTGAAGCTCCGGTTCCACTTCGACCAGTTCATAAATCTTCGCCCGGTGAAGCTCTACCCAAGTGTGCCGTGCCCGCTCAAAGACAAGGGGCCCGAGGACGTCAACTTTTATGTTGTCCGGGAGAACACAGAGGATTTTTACGTCGCGATCGGCGGGCGGGCAAAGGGTAAGACAAACGAAGAGTTGAAGGTGGAGCGCTCAATTTACGAGGCCAAGTTCGGCTTGGACATCGAGGTAAAACGAGACGAGATTGCGTATCAGATTGGGGTCATAAGTCGAAAGGGGGCTGAACGCGCGATCCGGTACGCCTTCGAGCTTGCCAAGCGGAAGGGTAAGAAGCGCGTCACCTCAGTAGACAAGGCCAATGTCCTCTCGCACGCCTACAGTCTTTGGCGAGAGGTTTTCGAAGAGGTCGCGAAGGACTACTCAGATATGGAGACGGAGTTCGCATTCGTTGACGCAGTCTCAATGTGGTTCATTAAGTCGCCAGAGTGGTATCAGGTAGTCGTGACGCCGAACATGTTCGGGGACATCATCACCGACCTCGGGGCTATGATCCAGGGGGGCCTCGGGCTGGCTCCGGGTGGGAATATCAATCCCGACGGCGTCAGTATGTTCGAGCCCATTCACGGCTCTGCCCCGAAACACGCGGGGAAGAACAAGGCCGACCCACTCGCCACGATCCTTGCGGGGCAGATGATGCTTGAACATCTCGGCGAGCAGGAGGCTGCGGATAGGGTGGAGCGGGCTGTAATCAAAGTCCTTGAGGAGGGGAAAGTCCGAACCTACGATCTCGGCGGGAAGTCGAGCACCTCTGACATGGGGGAAGCCGTCGTCGCAGCGGTTAAGAAATAAATCTACTTCCGACCCGCAAAATACCTGTTTATACCGTTGATCATTGCCTCGACGCTCGCTATGACCACGTCCTCGCGCACCCCCTTGGCGATGTAGAGGTTGTTCTCGTCGTCCTCCAGCTTCACTGTCACTCCTGCCAAGGCTCTGCTCCCTCCGGTGATGGCATCAAGGTGGTACTCCTTCAGCCCGAGTTCAGAAATCTCATCCATCACGTTGCGGAGCGCGTTTATTGCAGCATCCACTGGTCCGACTCCGGTGGCGGATCCCGTTCGCTCCTCCCCGCGCACCGAAAGACGCACTGAAGCTGTGGGCGTCACAGTGCTGCCGGTAGTCACGGTGATCTCCTTGAGCTTGACCACCTCCTCCTCTTTGGGGAGCGCTCCCACGACACTCTCGGCTATCGCGCGGAGGTCAGTGTCGGTCACTAACTTCTTTTTGTCGGCGATGTCTTTGACACGTTGGGTGATCTCTTCAAGTTGATTCTTGGTCGCCTTTATCCCGAGTTCCTTGAGCATTTTCCCGATTCCGTGGACGCCAGCCTGCTTTCCCGCCACTAGTGCTCTGTGGTGCCCCACCATCTCCGGCGTTACAAATCCGGGCTCGAACGTCCTGAAGTCAGATACCACACCGTGGGTGTGAATTCCTGACTCGTGAGCGAAGGCGTTTTCCCCCACTATTGGGTAATTGGGTGGGACAGGCACCCCGGCCAGCCTCTCCACCAGCCGCGATGTCTGCACTAGGTACTGCGTCTTGATGTTGGTCTTCACGCCGTAGATGGCGGTAAGGCCCATTACCGTCTCTTCGAGGCTGGCGTTTCCGGCGCGCTCGCCGAGACCGTTTATCGCAACCTGAACACCCTGCGCTCCAGCCTCAACTGCCGCCAGACTGTTTGGCACCGCCAGCCCGAAGTCGTTATGACAGTGCACATCTATGGGCACCTTTACCTCCTTGCGCACATTGCCCACCAGATCACGCATGGCAATCGGTATCATTACTCCCACGGTATCTGGCACGTTTATCTCGTCCGCGCCAGCTTCCTCAACGGCTTTGTAGACCTTCATGAGATAATCAAGATTGGTGCGGGTCGCGTCCATGGCTGAGAATAGGCACTTCTGTCCGTGATCCTTGACATAGGAGACGGCGTCCACTGCCATCTGCAGCACTTCTCTCTTGGATTTCTTTATGGTGTGTTTCATCTGTATGTCTGAAGTTGAGACGAAGGTGTGCACTAGATCAACGTCGCAGTCCAAGCAGGCGTCTATGTCTGGCTTGAGCACGCGCGCGAGACCGCATACATCCGCGCTTAGCTCCTCGTTGGCAATCCTCTTCACTGCCTCCTTCTCACCCTTGGAGGCAACGGGGAACCCTGCCTCTATCACGTCCACTCCTAGCTTGTCCAGCTGCCTTGCGAGGATGAGCTTCTCCTCGATAGTAAACGAAACCCTCGGAGTCTGCTCCCCGTCCCGTAGTGTGGTATCAAATACCTGCACTTGCTTGGGTAAATTCATCTTGCGGCGTTCTCGCCTGAGAAATTCGCTGACGAAAGCCTTGCTGGTCATGCCCTCACCAAGGACAAGTTCTAATGTGGGAAGTTAAATACGTATGCGCTTTAAATGATTGGTGTGCATGCGAGTTGGTTCAAGTGGCGAAACGCACTGTAAAAATACTAGACACGACGCTGCGCGATGGGGAACAAACCCCAGGCGTGGCGCTGAACCCAAACGAGAAGCTAGAGATAGCTAAGGCCCTCGACGGTTTGGGAGTCGACATAATCGAAGCTGGATCGGCTATAACCTCAGAGGGCGAGCGCAAGGCGATAAAGAAAATCTCGAAGGAAGGACTAAAAGCCGAGATCTGCAGCTTCGCTAGGGGTGTAAGGGCGGACATCGACGCTGCGCTAGAGTGCGATGTTGACAGCGTCCACCTAGTTGTCCCCACCTCGGACATTCACCTAAAGTACAAACTCAGGAAGACGAGGGCTCAGCTCAAGAAAATGGCGCTGGATACCACCCGCTACGCCCTAGATCACGGCCTGATCGTTGAGCTTTCGGCCGAGGACGCGACGCGGACGAATCCCCAATTTCTGAAAGATGTCTTTCGGGCGGGAATCAAGGAGGGCGCGCAGCGGGTCTGCGTCTGTGACACCGTGGGGATGATGATGCCTGAGAAGATTGGCGAACTATTTGCCGACTTGACTAAGGCACTCAAGGTCCCCGTAGCGGTCCACTGCCACGATGATTTCGGGTTAGCTACAGCGAACACCCTCGCGGCTGTTAAGGCAGGGGCTCGTGAGGTTCACGTCGCCGTGAATGGTATGGGAGAGCGCGCGGGCAATGCTGCGCTGGAGGAAGTGGCATTCATGTTGTCGCGGTTCCCCAATGTCAAGACCAAGGTTAAGCTCGAGAAGTTGTACGATGTATCTCAAGTGGTGGAGCGTTGCACGGGACTGCCGGTCTCCCCGACCAAGGCCATAGTTGGGGCGAATGCTTTCTCCCACGAGGCAGGAATCCATACCCATGGTGTGTTGGCTCACCCATCGACCTACGAACCTATATCCCCGGAGTTAGTTGGGCAACACCGCCGCTTGGTCTTCGGCAAGCATGTTGGCTCTCACGCAGTCGAGAGCGAGCTCAAGAGAAGGGGGCTGAAGCCAACCAAGAAGCAGGTGCAAGAGGTCTTTGAGAGGGTCAAAAGCGTGGGCGATCGGGGGAAGCTCGTGACAGATGCCGAGTGGAGCGCGATCGTTGACGAGATAATGGGCCGGGAGCTAGAGGAAATAGTCAAACTTGAGGAGTTGACGGTCACAAGCGGCAACAGGGTCACCCCGACTGCTTCAGTGCGAATAAAGTTCAAGGGCAAAGACATGACCGAGGCCGGCATAGGCATAGGCCCCGTCGATGCCGCACTCAACGCTATCCGGAAGGTTGTCGAGGGGGTCTCCAGTATCAGATTGCAGGAGTACCACTTTGACGCGATATCCGGCGGGACCGATGCGATGGTGAGCGTCGTCGTCAAGCTGACCGACGGGAGGCGCATCGTCACCGCGCGCGGAACTAGCAGCGACATAATCATGGCGAGCGTTCAGGCGATGCTCAACGGGGTCAATCGATTGCTCTGGGATAAGAGGCTCGAAAGGGGTTCTTGAGTGCCGAAGAAAAGGAAGGATGCCCCGCTGGAGGAGCAGATAGCTCGCTTGAGGGTCCCAAGGAAAAACGAGGTTTTGGGCGTCGTCGAGCAGATGGTCGGCTTCGACCGTCTGCGAGTTCGGTGCAAGGACGGGCGCACCCGTATGTGTAGGATACCTGGCAAAATACGCAAGCGCATGTGGGTGCGCGTGAATGACGTGGTCATCGTCCGGCCGTGGGAGGTCCAGAGCGACGAGCGTGCAGATATAGCTTACCGTTACACGAAGACCCAAGTCGGGTGGCTGGCGAAGAGGGGCTTTTGGAGCCAGTAGGTGCTGGCGTGGCGGTCAATTACGAATTTCTCCTGCGCAGACTGAAGCGGGGGAGGCTGGAGAAGGACTCGGAGTCTCAAAAGATAATGGCAGAGGTTTTTGACCAGTCGACTCTGATGACCCTCTATCACTTAATGAATAAGGGCGTGTTCGACGAGCTCCATGGCGCCGTGAGCACGGGAAAGGAGGCCAACATCTTCCTCGCCCGCGACAGGGATCAAAACCCCTTGGCGATCAAGATCTACCGTATCGCGACGACCGACTTCAGGACGATGTGGCGGTACCTCGCGGGAGACCCGCGCTTCCAGTCGCTCCAGAAGAGCCGGAGACACATCATTCCCGTCTGGGCCAAGAGGGAGTACAAAAATCTGCTGCGGGCGCAGAAGGCCGAGATCCCCGCGCCGAAGCCGATAGATGTCAGGAACAACGTTTTAGCAATGGAGTTCTTGGGTGATGAAGGCCTCCCGTACCCTCGCATGAAGGATCACCAACCTGAGGACCCCGAAGCGGCGTTCGAGAAGTTGCTCGGATATGTCAAGGCTCTCTATCACGAGGCAGAGTTGGTGCATTCAGATCTGAGTGAGTACAACGTGTTGGTCACCCCAGAACCAGTTTTGATCGACTTTTCCATGGCGACCGACGTGGCGAATCCGATGTCGGACGAGTGGCTTCGCAGAGACATCGAAAATATCGCGAGTTACTTCCGGAAGCTTGGCGTGGAAGTTCGTGGACCCGATGAATTGTTTGCCGAGATCAAGAGCGATTAGATGGCGCCCTAACCACAACGCTTTTGCCGTGTCTTTACGGTAACTCTTCGGGTGAGCTGATGATACTCTCGGGCGACCAGATCCGCGAGTACATAGAGCAGGGCAGAATTGTAGTGGATCCCTTTGACGAGAAGCTCATCGGACCGAGCCAGATCGACCTGAGACTGGGGAGTAAATTCAGGGTTTTCAAACCCACGGAGCTAGTTGACCCATCCGATTCCGACTCGATCGAGCGAAACACCGAACTCGTCGACACCAAGGGCGAGCCCTTTACTATCAAACCACGTCAGCTGGTCTTGGGCGTGACTCTTGAGAAGCTCGCCGTGCCAAACGACTTGGTGGCCTCGATAGAGGGGCGGTCCTCGATAGCTCGAATGGGCACCTTCATCCACGTATCCTCGGGGCACGTGAACCCGGGGTCGGGGTCCAAGAAGCCGTTTCCGGTTACCCTGGAGATCCTGAATATGAATCCGGCCCCAGTCAAGCTCCACCCAGGCATGCGCATTTGCCAGCTGTTGTTCTACACCATGGACAAGGCCGTGAGTAGGGGCTACGACGAGCTGAAGGGAAAATATGCGGGGAGGCTGGAGCCATCCGGAAGCTTGGCCTTCGAAGATAAATCCTGACGTGTTTTGATTAGTTGAAAAGGTGAAAATCTGTGCGGGTGCGGCACCTTCGGTTACCAAAAGATAGGGTTGGCGCGGCGATAGGCCCCGACGGGAGGGTCCGAGAGGAGATCGAGCGGAGGACCGGGACAGAGCTGACCCTCGACGGCGGGACTGGCGAGGTTACTGTGAAGTCGCCCGAGGAGAACCCCTTAGGAGTGTTGGCGGCGAGGGAGGTCCTGACCGCGATAGGGCGGGGCTTCAGCCCAAAGCGGGCGTTTCGACTGTTCAACGAGGACGCGTACTTGGAGGTTATAGATGTCACGAGCTACACCGGGCGGTCGGATAAGGCGCGGGGGAGGCTTAAGGGCAGGGTCATCGGCGAGGCCGGGAAGACTAGGCGCATAATCGAGGAGACCACTGGGGCCGCTCTATCAATATATGGCAAGACGATCTCCGCGATAGGTACCCCAAAGCAACTCGAGGTCGTCAGAGAGGCCGTGCACATGTTGCTGAGCGGCTCCCCCCACTCGGCCGTCTACTCTTTTCTGGAGCGGAAACGGCGGGAGTTCAAGCGCGAGTTCAAACTCTGGCGGAAGTGATTACTTTTACCCAACTCTCCCCCCAAAACGTATATAAACCCAGAAACTCAGGTATATTGGTGCTAAATCGAAAAAGGCCGCGATTTAAAAGATATTTCGAGGGAAAAGCTCATAAAAGCTCGCGTAAATCAAAATAAAATCCATAAAGGCGGGTTAAACGAAAATGTTGGCAGATGACATATTTAAAGAGTTCAAAGAGCACAGTGTTAGCGAGTTTTTCCGAAAAAACGCCGCGATGCTGGGGTATACTGGCAAGATAAGGTCGCTGACTACCGTGGTCCACGAGGGAGTGACCAACGCCATCGACGCGGCCGAGGATGCCGGAATCCTACCGTCGATTTTCGTAGCGATAAAGCCGATGGACGGGCCCGACCACTGTAAGGTGGTAATCGAGGACAACGCATCGGGAATACCCGAGAAGTTCATCCCCGGTGTTTTCGGCAAGATGCTCGCTGGAACCAAGCTCCACCGCAACGTGCAGAGCCGGGGGCAGCAGGGAATCGGGGTCTCCGGGAGCGTGATGTTCTCCCAGATAACCAGCGGGAGGCCGACCGAGGTGCTCACATCGACTGGCGGCGGCGACATCATTCGCACTGACGTCATGATCGACGTGAACAAGAACGTGGGCAAGATAATGGCCAGCGATCACCTGAAGGGCGAGTGGCGAGGGACGCGCGTGGAGTTCGAGGCGAAGGACGTGACCTACCAACGCTCGCGCTACGGTCCCTTCAACTACCTCCGCATGACCGCCATAGCGAACCCCCACGTGCAGATCACTCTGGTCGAGCCAGACGGTGCCCTTACCGTGTTCGAGCGTGCCACGGAGAAGATACCTAAGCGCCCGAAGCCGATGCCGCCCCACCCGTGGGGCGTGAGGTCGGACGATCTGTTGGCCCTAGCTAAGGCCAGCAAGGGCCGGACGGTGGCAAGTTTCCTCGTGGCCGAGCTCTCTCGAGTGTCGAGGCGCAAGGTGGAAAAAATAGAAAAACTTTCTGGAGTCGACCTCAATAAAAGCCCCTCCGAGCTGACGTGGGAGGATGCCGAGAAGATCGTGTCGGCTTTCAAGCAAATCAAGTTCATGGCCCCGCCCACCAAAGGTCTTCAACCCATTGGTGCCGAGGACATCAAGAGCGGAATGCAGCAGATTCTCAGCCCGGAATTCGTTCACTCTGCCACCCGTCCGCCGAAGGTTTATCGCGGCGGGGTTCCGTTCGTGGTCGAGGCTGGCGTCGCCTATGGTGGAAACGCAGGCAAGCAGACGGAGAACGGGGGTGAAGGGATGGAGCTTATCAGGTTCGCAAACCGCGCGCCGCTAATCTTTGACCAAGGAGGGTGCGCGATAACCTCCGCCGGCAGGGATGTGGACTGGCGTCGCTATGGCGTCAACGTTAATGCGG
>CAZKSL010000037.1:0-8010 GCA_964555495.1 Hadarchaeota archaeon (SeqCode) | reverse complement strand
GGCCAGCACCAGGCACAGCGTCAGAACTTGACGGGGTTCCATCTTCACGATTTCTCCCTCCGATTGGTCTTGCTTATGGCGATCACGTAGAGCACGGTCGCCGCCCCCGCGTTCACCACGGCCTCGGTTATCGCGATGTCGGGGGCCTGGAGCATGAAAAACAGGACCGCTAGGGTCACGCTGGCCCCGGCGAGGATGATGACGGAGTGGAGCAGGTCCTTCAGCTCGATCGCGATGAGGCAGACGACGAACAGCAAAATCAGTAGGACGTTTTGGACTATCATTACCCAGCTCATTTGCGCTTCTCCCCCAGTTTGTCGGCGACGCTTCCCCGCCAGAGCTTGACTCCCGAGCGGTGGGCGGCGCGGGCGATGGCGTGAGACCCCACGGGATTGGTCACGAAGAGGAAGGCCGCGATGACTATGGCCTTCAGGGTGTAGGAGCTGAAGCCCTCGATCAGGCAGGCCCCGGCCAGCGCCACGATGGCCCCGCCCACGACGCAGATAGTCTGAGCGTGGATCCGGTTGTAGACGTCGGGCATCCGGAGCACCCCGAGGGAGCCCACCAGCCCGAAGGCGGCACCGATTACCAGCAGGACCTGTCCGAAGATTTCGATCATGTCTCCACCCCCCTACCCTCGAGGTACTTCGAGACCGCGAGCGTCCCTAGGAATGAGAGGAACGCGTAGACCAGAGCGATGTCCAGAAAAATCGGCTGGTGGTACCAGATGCCCAGGAGAACCAGGGCCGCGACGGTCAGCGAGACGAGGGCGTCTATCGAGACAACGCGGTCGGGGGCTGTCGGGCCCCAGGCGGCTCGGGCCAGGCAGAGGAGTCCGGCCCCGATGAACGCGATTATTATTCCGGGCAGGATCATCCCAGCCCCTCCTTAAGGAATTTCTCGAACGGCTCACCGACCTCGCGCTTGGCTTCCTCGTCCTTGACGGTCTTGGCGTCGATCCAGTGCACGTAGAGGCAGGGCTTCCGCTCGTCGACATCGACGCTCAGGGTGCCCGGGGTCATTGTGATGGAGTTCGCGAGCGTCGTCACCCCGACGTCCGATCTAAGCTCGGTCGGCACCCGGACGATCGCGGGCCTGAGCGGGAGCTTGGGGTGGACGATCCGGTAAGCGACTCCCAGGTGGGCCTTGATTTCTGCCCAGAGGTAGACCGGCAGGTAGGCGAGCAGGTAGGCCCACCTCTTTGGCCGAAGTTTCTCTCGAACCGGCCCCCGGGAGAAGAGCTCGTAGGAGATTCCGGCCACCAGCGCGGCAATAATCCCGCCGACTAGGAGCTCCTGGGGGTCGAGCGAGCCGGTGAATAGGATCCAGACCAGCCAGAGACAGATGAAAGTCGCGGCAATCTTATCGGCGGACGTCTTCCACCCTCCACGGTCGGGGTAGGCAGCACCTAACTTGAACTTTACGGTGGATTCGGGATTCGAGTAGCTGGGGACGGGGTATTTCATTCGGCTGCGAATTGGTTACCCGGATTCACGAAAGGGCGTTTCGCCTTGTCGAAATCAAAGTCATCGTGGGCAAGTCTTGCCGGAGCTCAGCGCGGCTTGGCTTGTTCGCCTCCGAGCGACCTCTCCCGCGCGGGCAAAATAAAAACAAGCCCACGTTCGACCTCGAGTCGGAGATTTGCCCGCCGCGCGCCGCCTCGCGAATAAAAAAACCGCACTCTGGGAGGAGATTTTCTCAAACGAAGCCCGCCCGTCCTCGCAAAGGCCCTCCGCCATGGGATAGGCCGGCCCAAACACGGCGTTTGCCGATAGTACCTTTAACGTCTGGCGTAGGCTGGCGGACAAAACGCTCCTTTTTGGCCTCCTTTTCGGAATTCCGCCCTTTTAAGGGGGTAACGCTTAAATAGGGAGGAGCAGCCAAGGTTAGCTCACTATAAAATAGGAGATGAAAAAAATGGAACACAGAGAAGGATTAGCAGCGATTATAGTTTTAACACTAGTGACTTCAATGGCACTTTCAGCATCGACGACCACCGTTAGTGCTGCTACACCGCCAACGGTGAACATCACGACGGAGAGGGTTCGTGACAACTCCTACGTATTCATAACGCTCACCGTGACGAACCCAGCGACCGCCACCGAGAACATCGAGAACATCGAGATCTCGGATGTCACCGGTGGTGGCGCAGCTAAATTCACCGGGGGGATCTTCGGCGAGAACGTGGCCGAGAACTTGGACAACGTAGCCGACAACCTGATCCGGGCCGGGGCTGAGATGGCCGAGGTCGCGGAGAATCTCAGGCAGGCGCTCAGCGACTTGCAGAACGCGGGTCTCTACCTTGAGCTCTTTGCGGACAACCTGAAGCTAGCTGGCGAAAAGTTGTCAGAGTCAGACAACACTCAGGCCACCGATGCCGGAATAGCGCTGTATGATGCTGCCACAGAGCTAAGATGGGCAGCGGAGAACCTACAGGTGGAGCCCCTGAACCTGCTGCATATCGCGGGCTGGATGGACAACGCTGCATTTGAAAACTATGCGACTGGTAATAAGAACATAGAGGCGGCAGCCGATAATCTCAAAGATATCACAACCCACCAAAACTATTACGTAAATGCAGGCGAGAACCTAGAACAAGCAGCAGAGAACTTGTATTGGGCGGCACGCTCCATCAGGGCCGGAGATTTCCGGGCTGCAGCAGCTTTCTTGGACAACGTAGCCGACGACATCGAGAGAACCGGCTGGAACCTGACCGCCGCTCATGAGAACTCTGCCGATTTGAAGCTCCGCCTAGCAGGCAGTATGCTGGACAACGACACCGCACCCTGCTTAAAGACGGCATCGGATTACATGGACAACGCGGCAGAAAACATCAGGAAGGCAGGAGCAAAACTGTCGTGGATAGAGAACCACTACATCGACAACGCTGAGTACATAATGGCGCTCAACAGCCCGAACGTTACTGAGCACGAGAGATTGTTGCTTGACAACTTCATTGACAACATCCGACTCGCGGGAGCCGCTATGAATGCTGGCGTAGGTGCAGATAACGACAACATCCTCCTCGCGGGAGATGCCTTGGACAACGCAGCCACCGCTCAAGACCTCAACACACGCTGGCCGGTTTGGCAGGGTACATTGCTAGCGTCGAACATCATCGGGTACAACGGTGAGTCGGTCACGAATACCATTAGGTACTGGATCGGAGTGGCAGGAGACAACCTAATGACCAAGACCACCGTCAACCTGACGAATGCGGCGAGCGCGTTCGATAACGCGGGTTCGCGATTGGACGCTGCAGGGGACAAGATAAAGGACACTGCCGGCGAGATAACGCCGAGCGGTTCAACCTGCGGTTGGGCAGCTGAAAATTGCCCGTCAATCAACGGACTGCGACTGTCGGCAATTACGGATGTGTTAGATGGATCTTCCGACAACACGATCGCGCCAGGGCAAAGCAAGACCTTCAAGTTCCTGTGGAAGGCGCCCGACATCGCTACAGAGAAGGATCACACCATCCGAGTCTGGCTATATGACACGGACAACGACCTTCTGAAGACGAGCGACTTTACAGTAACCGTGGACGGACTGGCTCCGACCCTAACGATTACAGTCACCCAGGAAAATGTCGTTGACTACCTGGGCAGTGCTGTGGACAACCTGATCGGCCAAGTCTATGACGACAACAAGGCCACGTTGACCATAACGTCGGACGAGGAAATTGAGAGCTTGGGCACGGTCACAATCGAGAACTTCAGGACCCAGTGGGAGAATCTAGTCATCCCGTTCGACAACCTCGTCACCAGCGACAACTTGGTGTTCACCTACGAATTCTACACGACCGACTGGCTAGTGGACAACGTGGACAACGCGCGCGTAAAGATCGAGGGCCCATGCGCAACGGACATCTATGGCCTTGAGAACGAGCAAACTGCGTACTGCTACTTCGAGTTCGATACTCTCGATCCGTGGTTCGAGAACAACGGCTTGGGTATCTTCTCCCAAACAAACGATACCACAGTAATGACGCAACCCGGAACGGATAACCTATACCAGGTTAGCTCCGTGAAGGAGGATTGGACGGTCACCGGACGCGCCGAGGACAACGATAACAGGTCGGACAACGGCGAGTGGGCGATGACTACCATCTACTTCAACGACACTGCGCTTACAACAAACCTTCTGCCGGACGACAACTTCACAGCAGTCGGGGATCTGTCGGAGGGCGTCAACACGATCGAAGCTAAGGCCGTAGACCGTGTTGGTCTTTCGACCGAGAGCAGCATCGAAAACGTCTTCATCGACAACACTGCGACGGTTAGCACGTTCGTCTCGATCGGTGGCAAGACTTGGAGCGATAACGGCATACGGATTTCCGACAACACTCCGTCGATCCAACTGAAGCTCTCTGACCCGGGTTACCCGACCACAGGTTGGGGTATCCCGAAGGAGAACGTTCAGGTGGAACTGAGATCAACGCGCGCGACTGAAGCCGGCGCAATTGAGAACCTAGAGAACTCACTCGCGTGGGACTTCGGCGCGGCAACTGGCACGTACAACTGGGAGAACACCTACGATAACATAGACGCAGGCACCGGCGAGATTCGTGGTCTGCAGAGCGGTACCTACTGGATCGTCCTGCTTGTGAGCGACAACATACACGAGAACGAGAACCACGCCATGAGCTTCATCGTGGACGTCACCGCACCTAGCGGAGTTACTCTCGTAGCTAACACCGAAGTCTTGGACCCAGACGACATGGAGGCGTTTGGCTCAGCTACCAACAAGACCAGTATGGTCATCAGGGGTTACGCGTCTGAGTCGGGATCTACGATAAAGATCTACGCTCCAGACGAGAACACCTTGAAGGGCACCACGACTGCTTCCACCACCCTCACTGCTGGTCAGGGATACCTGTTCTCGACCACAGTAACACTGAGCGAGGGCAAGAACCAGAAGATCTACATCCAAGAGGTCGACGTAGCGGGCAACCCGTCAACGAAGGAACTTCTGAGTACCAAGACAGTGGACGCCACTGCTCCGACGGTAACCGTCACCGCACCGACGACCGGGACGTCGACGAGTTCGACCTCAGTCGTTGTGAGTGGCACGGTCACCGACACAATAGCCGACTACGATGAATTGGTTGTGGTGATAGACTCGACCGGCGCATTCGTGGCGAAGAATGTGTACCTGGAATCGGACGGTAGCTTCAGCACCACTGTGCCGCTGGACGAGGGCAACAACATCATCAACGTGGTTGCCACGGACACCGCGACCAACCAGACGATATCGTCGGTCACAGTAAAGCGCACGGTTACTCCGTGGACGATGTACGCAATGATCGCTGCAATCGTAGCAATAATAATAGCTGCAATCGCCGTACTGCGAAGGAGATAAGCCTGAGTAAATAAGGGGATAAACGCGGAAAATCCCCTTATCTCTTTTGATTTTTTATTTTTCCATTAGTGCCCACTTTTTTCCGGACCGCGTTCACAGATACGAGAAACCAAGAAAAAGCGGCCGATTGAGAAAAGGGAACTTCCTCGAAGGGCACGGTTATCTATCTTGAGCTTTAAAAGTTCGGCTGCGGGTAATGGCATGCGCGACGCTATTATTATCGGGGGGGGCCCGGCCGGCTGCCTCCTCGGAGAAGTTCTGGCGAAGCGCGGATTAAACGTCGCGATCATCGAGGAGCACGCGGAGATAGGGCAACCGATGTGCTGTGCCGGAATTCTGGGAGTCGGAGGGCTGAAGGAACTCAAAATCAATGTCGACGGCCTGACCCTCAGCAAGCTTCGCGGGGCCACCTTCTACCCACCATCCGCCGACCCCGTGAAGCTGGCGCGAAAGGGGACCGAGGCGGTGGTTATCGACCGGGGTGGCTTCGACCGCGAACTCGCCCGAAGGGCCGCGAACGCGGGGGCGGAGTTCCTGCTGAAAACCAGGTGCACCGACATCTCGCTCGGAGGGGGGAAGGCCTCGGCGAAGGTCAAGGCAGGGGGCAAGAGTGCCGAGCTCCAGGCCCGACTCTTAATCGGTGCAGACGGGGCAAACTCCATCGTGGCACGAAAGGCGGGCCTATCGAAGTCCTCCGCCCCCATCACCTGCGCGCAGGCCGAGGTCGTGGCCGACATCGACCCCGGGAGAGCGGAGCTTTACTTCGGGCGCGAGGTTGCCCCGGGATTCTTCGCCTGGGCGGTCCCGGCCGGCGAGGTCTGCCGCGTGGGCCTGGGCACGACCGAGGGAGAGGCGTGGAAGAAGCTCCTCGATCTCATGAGGCGCCACCCCGCAGCTTCGGGGAAGCTGAAGGGGAAAAACCTGATTCACTTCACCGCCGGGGCCATCCCAAGGCCTGAGAAGCGGAAGATCTACGGCGATCGCGTCATGCTCGTCGGCGATGCTGCGGGACAGGTGAAGCCCCTGACCGGAGGGGGGATTTACATCGGGCTGACCTGCGCTCGTCTGGCGGCCGAGGTTGCGACGGGAGCGCTTGAGCGAGAGCCCGACGCGGCGGCCCTGAGCGAGTACGAGGTCTCGGTAAACAGGAAATTCGGCCGTGAGTTCGAGCTCGGAATGAGGGCGCGGCGCGTGTTTCAGCGGATGTCGGACGAGGATCTGGACGCGGTGTTCGGGTTGCTCTCGGAGCCAGATGTCCGGGAGCTGGTGCTGAAGCACGCGGACTTCGACAATCACGCGGGGCTGCTCAAGGCCCTGATGAAGAAGGGGCCCGGCCTGCTCCGCAAGCTGGGGGCTCGCAGGCTGATAAGATACATGCGCTGGATGATGAAGTCCTGAGGGTGAATTCACCGCGCGGTAAAACAATCCTTACTTCCCACGCAGGAGCTTGGCGACCTTCATGACGTCCTTGGGCTTCCCGACGATGGTGACCTGATCCCCCTCGTTGATCTGCGTGTCGCCCCGCGCCGGGATCATCTTATCGGCGCGGGAGATCATGGCGAGCGAACAGTCCCCGGGGATACCGAGATCCTTAATCGTCTTTCCTATACCTTTCGATTCCTTTCCGACCGTGACCTCGACCACCTCGCCCTTCCCCGATCCGATTCCGAGCAGGCCGTACATGCCCGGGCCGCTCACCGCCTTCTCGAATAACATCACCGCGGCGCTGACCAGGCTGACCGCGACATCCACGCCCAGCTCCTCGAACATGCGCGCGTGCTTCTCGTCGTTGACCCTGGAGACGACCCGCGGGACGCCCATCTTCTTCGCCAGCTCGCACGCCATGAGGTTGACCTCGTCGGCCTCGGCCACGGCGACCAGCACGTCGGCCTTGTCGACCCCCGCGTCCTTCAGGACATCCATATCTGCTCCGCTCCCGTGGATAATCAGGACGTCCAGATCGGCGGCCAGCTCGTGGGCCCGGCGCTCGTCCTTCTCAACGATTACCAAGTTATTGCCCCGGTCCGACAGGCGCTTCGCCAGCCGGGAGCCAGTCTGACCTCCGCCGACCACTATGATGTACATCTCAGAGACCTCGCAGAAACATCAAGCAACACAAATATAAGTGTAGCGCCGCGATTTTTGCGTCGCTCAGGTGAACAGGAGTTGCTGGAGCTTTCGCCGGTACTCCTCGCGCGGGATTGGGGCGTAGAGGTTCGCGCGGCGCCCCCGGCCCCGGGCCAAACGCGTGAGCAGGCCCGCCCTCCACATTCGGTAAAGTGAGGATGAGGCCGACCTGATTCGGGTTCTTTTGCTCCCCCGATAGTCGACAACCCCCTCGCGCAACAAATCTCGGTGTGCAAACTCGTCGATGTCATTGGCCCAGCACCATTCCAAAATCTCGCGCCAAGTTCGCTCGCACGGCCGCCTCACACCATTCACCTCTGTTAGTTCTGAATGACACTCAGAACTATAAAAACTTTTTTGTGTGCAGATGGGGGCGGGAAAAAGGTTATTTGAGTGGCGCCACGAGTTCTAGGCGAGGTATTGAAAATGCCACTCAGACCGGCGAGATCCTACAGGCACTACAGCGGCCCCGCCTACACCCGCAGGGAGTACGTGACGGGTGTCCCGGGGATACGCGTGACC
>CAZKSL010000036.1:0-8012 GCA_964555495.1 Hadarchaeota archaeon (SeqCode) | reverse complement strand
CCCAAGCTCTCAGCGTCTCGCCCCAGAACCTGCTCAAGGGACTCCCGCACCCAGTGCACAATCATCTGGCGGTTCGTCCAAGCGTAGTTCGCAGCGCATGCCATCGCCGAGAAGTAGGACTGCCCCTCTGGGGAATTTATCGGCACGTTGACGAGTTCCCGGTCGGGGAGTTCAATCTTGTACTGCTTGGCGGCGCGCTCCATGGTCCGCAGGTAATCGGAACAAACTTGGTGACCCAGGCCTCTCGAACCAGTGTGGATCATGACTGTAACTTGCCCCTCATGCGTGATGCCGAACGCGCGCGCCACCTCCGGGTCAAAAATCTTATCGACGAACTGGACCTCCAAGAAGTGGTTCCCGCTGCCTAGGCTGCCGAGCTGGGGTGCCCCACGCTCCTTGGCTCTCGAGCTCACCTTGCCCGCGCCTGCGCCGGCGAGGCACCCGCCCTCCTCGAGCCGCTCCAGATCCTCGTCCCAGCCGAAATTGTTCTCCACCGCCCAGCGAGCGCCGTTCTCGAGAACCTGATCGAGTTGATCTCGGGTGACCCTTACCTTCCCCTTACTCCCCAAACCTGACGGGACGTTTCGGAAGAGAGTCTCGACCACCTGTTGGATTTTAGGCTCGACATCCGATTTTTCTAGGTCAGTGCGCAACAGGCGGACGCCACAATTGATGTCGTAGCCCACTCCGCCCGGGGATATCACGCCTTCCCCGGCATCGGTCGCAGCAACTCCGCCGATTGGGAATCCGTAGCCCTGATGCCCGTCCGGGAGGGTTATCGAGTACTTGTAGATGCCCTTGAGGAAGGAAACATTTACGGCCTGCTCAAGCGTCAGGTCGCGCTTTATCTCCTTCAGGAGTTCGGCATCTGCATAAATCCTCGCAGGGACTCGCATCCCCGGCCTGTGATCTTTGGGGATCTCCCAGCGTACATCGTCGATTTGTTTGATTTTCCCTTCCCACGGCATTTACTCACCAAACCTAACAAGACTCCCAGCGCTAATTATCTTTTGGTTCAAAATCCGCTCGAATCAACCAAATTTCTCTAAAAAATTCATTCAGATGTCCACTACCGCCTGTACTGAGCAACGGCCCTCCCCGCGATTTATCTCCATCATGTGGTAGGTAATGGCCTTGACCTCCGTGCGAGCGTCGTGGCGCTCCGGGTCAAACTGCTCACCCCAGCCCCTAGCTCTGAGCTTGAATCGCCCCATCTCCTCCGAGAGTTCCTCGACCTTGAACTTTGACATCACGAGGCCCTCGGCGTCGTGAAAGTGCAGGAAGCGTTCCAACCAGTCGTAGAGCAATGCCCCCT
Organism: Hadarchaeota archaeon (SeqCode); assembly: GCA_964555495.1. GTDB lineage: Archaea > Hadarchaeota > Hadarchaeia > Hadarchaeales > JAGGTB01 > CAZKSL01. Next base: position 6,697 of record CAZKSL010000036.1, on the reverse strand, counting down.
CGTCCTCGGCCTCAAGTTCGACCGTCACCTCCTGCCTCGGCTCGACTTTGCTCGTGCCGACCATAACCTCAAACAACGCGAGCGCGGCGTTCTCGAATGCTTCGGCTAGGTCGCGGCCGTAGGCGCGGAAGCCGATGTCCGACGGATGTTCGACCCATTCGAAGCGCTTCATTCGATCACCTGGCGCCGGGGCTGGGATTTGAACCCAGAAGGCCCAACGGGCCACCGGCTCTCAAGGCCGGCGCGTTAGCCAGATTCCGCCACCCCGGCACCAACCTATCTATGGCTGAGGGACTATAATGCCATTTCTCCAAGAACGGTAATCACAAGCCGACCAAGTCGAAAAAATTATGTCTTAAGCTCAATCTCAATATTCACTTCTTCTGGAACACGAATGCGCATGATCTGCCGCATCGCTCGCTCGTCCGCCTCCATGTCGATGAGCCGCTTGTGAATGCGGAGCTCCCACTTGTCCCAGGTTGCAGTGCCCTCTCCGTCCGGCGACTTCCTGACGGGGACCGTTATATGTTTAGTTGGTAGTGGGATCGGGCCCGACTTGTTGGCCCCTACTCGCTCGGCAATCCCGATTATATCCTCGCATACCTGATCGAGCGCTTTGGCGTCGATCCCCGAGAGCCGTATTCTAGCTTTCTGCAATCTACTCCCCACTCTACCTCAAGGGCACGGGGAGGATAAAAGAGTTCAGGAGAACTTACTTCGCGGGCGTCAGGTCGATGACGGCACCAGCCGCGACGGTCATGCCCATGTCTCGGATGGCAAATCGGCTGAGCTGCGGGATGTCCGATGCCTTTTCAATCACGAGTGGTCTCGAGGGTTTAACCTTTATCGTCGCCATGTCGCCCTTCTTGATGAGGTCAGGCTTCTCTTCAACCACTTCGCCCGTCTTCGGGTCGAGCTTCTCCGAAATCTCCGTGATTGTGCACGCGACCTGTGCGGTGTGCGTGTGAAACACCGGCGTGTATCCAGCAGTTATGGCAGTCGGGTGCTGCAGTACAGCAATGCGGGCGGTAAACTCGCTCGCGACCGTGGGTGGCGAGTCGGGGTGCCCCACGACCTCTCCCCGATTGATGTCCTTCCTAGAAAGTCCTCGAACGTTAAAGCCGATGTTGTCCCCCGGCTCTGCCTTTGGGATGGTCTCATGATGCATCTCTATAGATTTTACCTCAGCGGTTTTGCCGGAAGGCGCAAAGATTATCTTGTCACCAGCTTTCAAGACCCCTGTCTCAACTCTCCCAACGGGAACCGCACCTACTCCAGTAATTGAATATACATCCTGTACCGGCAGTCGGAGGGGCTTGTCGAGCGGCTTCTCCGGAACCTCGAAGGAGTCCAGTGATGCCAAGAAAGCCGACCCATCGTACCATCCCATCTTCTCGCTCGCCTTGGTGACGTTCTCACCTTGGAAGGCAGAAGCGGGGATGTAGTCGAACTTCTCCGGATCCTTGAAACCTATTCCCTTCAGGAGATCAACCACGTCCGACTTCAGCTTGTTGTAAATGTCTTGCTTGTACTCCACCAAATCCATCTTGTTTATAACTACCACCAGTTGGCTGATGCCAAGGGTGTAGGCGAGCGCAGCGTGTTCTCTCGTCTGGGGCATAACTCCATCGTCGGCGGCCACGACGAGAACCGCCGCGTCCGCTTGGCTTGTGCCAGTAATCATGTTTTTGACGAAGTCGCGGTGTCCGGGAGCGTCAATGACCGTGAAATAATACTTGTCCGTCTCAAACTTCTTGTGGGCAAGGTCAATCGTCAGGCCTCGCTCTCGCTCCTCCTTGACAGAATCCATGATCCAGGCGAACTTGAAGGTCTTGCCCTTGTCACCCATGTCCTCAAACTTCTTGATGATCGTGTCGTCTATCAGTCCAGCCTCGTAGAAGGTTCTACCTACCAGGGTAGACTTGCCATGGTCTACGTGGCCGATTGTGACCAGGTTCATATGCGGTTTTTCAGCCATCTCAAGCCTCCTCTATCATAAATTTATGGTCCCCTTAAAATACCTTTCGCCGATTATCTCCTCGCTCCCTTCGCTATCCGCTCGGTCTCCTCCTTCCGCTTGACGGCGAAGCTCTTCATGTCGGACTTCGACGCGAGTATCAGCTCCTCAGCTAGGCACTCCTCGATGGACCTCTTGCTCTTGAAAGACGCGGAGTATGCGCCTCCGGCCAGATTTTTGAGCGAGATGTCGAGCCGCCTCTGCGGAGCAGAATCGACAGCCAAGTGATAAGTGATCCCGCCGTAACTGATCCTCGTTGTCTCCTCGCGGGGGGCTGAGTTCTGAACCGCATCGACTAGGACCTGAACGGGGTTCTTCTTCTCCTTCTCTTCAATTATCTCGAACGCGCCGCGGATTATGTTGTACACCCTGTGTTTCTTCCCACATCCTTTTGAGCCTCTAATCCGTTTGCCCCCCACTTTCTTGGAGCCCGGTCCGGAGCGCATCATCTTGTTCATCAAGCGCTCGACGATGGGGATTCCTGCCTTCCCAAATTGTTTATAGGCCTGCCTTCCAGCTGAGTGAAGAAGATGGCCTGGCTGTAGGGTAACGTAGCGCTCTAGTCCACGATCCTTTATCTTGACCTCGTCCGCCTCCCACCTGTCAAAGTACTTGAAAGACATTTGATCACCGAGCTGGTTTCTCCTTGCGGCCCCTGACCATTTCTTGCAACGAGACTCCATTTACCTTAACTACCTGATATCGCACGCCAGGGATGTCACCCTTGGCCCTGCCCTTGGCTCCGCCAATTCCCTCGATGACCACCTCGTCGTGCTCATCAATGAACCCAATCGCGCTTCCACCTGGAGCGAAAGCTGTAACTTGGCGCCCATTCTTTATGATTTGTACACGGACACACTTTCTAATCGCGGAGTTGGGTTGCTTGGCCTCGACGCCAACCTTCTCCAAGACTATGGCCCTGCCCTGCGGCGCCCCCTCTAGGGGATCCGCCTTCTCATCTAGCCGGAGCACCCGCCGCTTGTATTCGACATCTTTCCATCTGAACCTCTGCCTGCCCCGGCTCAGCTTTCTGGCAGCAAATTCTCCTCTCGCACCTTTGCTCATTGACATCGCCGTTTCAAATAATAACACTGCTTGGTTCCCTAAAAAATCATGTTAAAGAAACATCAGAAATGCCATGGTGCCTAGCCGCGAGCGCCTTCGCACGCTGGATGTTCCGGCCTCGACGCCCGACCGCCAAGCCCTTGCTGGGCTCCTCAACATTCACCCGCGCCACTCTTCTGCCCCCCTCCTCGACCAACTCGACGCCCATAACTTTCGCGGGGGCAAACACGTTTTTGAGAAATTCGACGGGATTGTCCGAATACTCAATGACATCAACGCTCTTCCCGACCATTTGACCTACCCTCCGGATTTTGCTTCCACCCTTCCCTATTGCTCGCCCGACGTCTCCACTGCTCACCACGAATGTCAATTTGTTCTCTTTATCGTTCATCAAACAGTCACGAGCATTGGCCCCCGTCAAGCTCTCAAACAATGCTATGTAGCGCATCTCTTCCGTGCTCAGCTTCACGCCCACTTACTCCCCTCCAAGTCCAAGCACGGCCGAGCTTCCCGGATCTATTATTGCCATCGCTGACACGAGAAACGGTTTACCACAGGCGAGGCCGAGGCCGGTGCTATCTCCTTGATAGATGTACACGGACACGTCCGCTAATCTCGCGTAGCGCTCAACATCGCCCCTCAAACCTGGTGGGCAGTTTGACGCCAAAATGGCCAGTTTGGCCTTGCCGGATCTGACTGCCTTAACTGTTTTGTCCAAACCCAAAATTACCTTCCCAGTGCTCACGGCCTGACGGAGTTCCCTATCCACGTCCAATTTTCTCTCTCCTAGCCATCTCTAGTTCCACTGACCCAGTTCCCAGAGGGATGGGTTGCCCGGCGATGACATTTTCAATTATCCCGTCGAGTTTATCTCTTTCACCCTGAGCGCACGCCTCAAGAAGATGCTTGACCGTGACCTCAAAAGATGCCCGGGCCAGAACGCTTGCCTTCTCGCCGCTTATCCCGTGCCTACCTATTTGCCTTATCTCCCCGCTTGCGGTCATCATGTCCGATACCAACATCATGTGCCGCACATCCACATCCAATCCCTGCTCCTCCAATGTATTGACCGCCTCCTTGATTATGGCATTGCGGACTGCCTCGATCCCAAGGACTTTCTCCACTTCGCGAATGTTGTTTGTGGTCGTGCGGGTAACATCCACTCCGGGCATCTCAAGTATCTTTGCGAGATTTGAGCCCTCAGTGTAGACAATGTATTCCCCATTCTCTGCTTTGACCACTACCCTGTCGATGCCCTTAACGCCGCCAAGTTGCACTCCCTTGGCCTTTAGTGCCATACGGCGCAAATCGGGTGGATTAGGTGCCTTTGGTTTTATGCGTAGCTTGTGACCTTGGGTAATCACTTCGGTCTTCAGGATCCTGCGCAGCTTTGACGAGATCCTTCCTGGGGTTAACCCTTTTTTCTTTATACGACCGCGGTCCAATGTCACGACAAACTCCATATTGATGAGATCAGTCTCCGTCTGGGAAACTACCTCTTCGAGAGTCACCATCTCAATCCTCTGGGCAAAGTGACGGGCTTTCTCCCTGTTCCCAGGGAGCTTTTTCTTCAGATGAATCTCCATCAGAGAGGTTGGGGGCGTCCTGCGGGCATCCAATATTTCTATCAGCCGGGGGAGACCAAGCGTCACGTTCAGCTCGGCAACGCCCGCGTAGTGGAAGGTGCGCAGAGTCATTTGGGTACCCGGCTCCCCTATGCTCTGAGCAGCGACCGTGCCAACGGCCTCTCCAGGTTCCACGAGTGAACTCACATATGCGCTCCTGACCATTTCCACTATTTTCTTGAGCCGACTGTGCGTAATCGCCATGTCTTTCATCACCCTAAGCAAGCTGCTTTCTAATTCGTCAACTATCGGATTGGGCAACTCCCCTCGAAGCTCACGAATTTCAGTTTTCACCGTCTTTGCGGAGACTCCTGCCATCTAACTACCTCCTGACCCGAGCACTCTTTCTATTATTTTGTCGATGTTAACGGCTTTGCCAGCATCTGCGCGCGCTGGGTCTGTCCGGTCCTCCCCGTACTTAAACTGGATTATCGTGCCGTGATCATCGCGCACGGTCCCATCGTACTCTACCCTCAAATCTTGGAGCGCGTTAATCAATCGACGTTGCATGTAACCGCTCTGTGCCGTGCGAACGGCCGTATCCACCAGCCCCTCTCGACCCCCCATCGCATGGAAGAAGAACTCTGTAGGGTTAAGACCGCCCTTGTAACTGGAGCGTGCGAAACCCCTAGCTTGGGCGCCCAAGTCTCCAAACTTGAAGTGAGATAGGGTGCGTCCCTTGTAACCTCTGGAAAGCCGTTCGCCGCGGACAGACTGTTGGCCGACGCAGCCAGCCATCTGAGTGAGATTGAGCATACTACCACGAGCACCCGTCCTCGCCATTATCACCGCGTGATTATCCAGACCCAAGTGCCTCTCTGCTATCTCGCCAGCCTTATCCCTAGTATCAGCCAGTAACTCCATTATACGCATCTCGAGGGTCTCCCGTAGAGATCGTCCCGGGAGCTGCTCCAGCTCACCGCGCTCGTATACCTCAATTAATTTGTTCACTTTCTCACGCGCGTCCTCTAGAACCTCCTCAATCTTCTCCTTTGCCTCCGGTGGGATATCCTCGTCGCCAATCCCTGTGGTAAACCCAAACACCTTCGCGGCGGCTATGGCTAACCTCGTCGCCCCATCCAAGAACTTGCGCGCCTCGTCCGTGCCGTAGTCTTTCACTATCCTGTCCAGAACCTCACAGCGAGCGAGCGCTTTGTATGATCGCGCATCCATGACCCCATGGATGAGTTCACCGTCACGGATAACGACATATGCGTCGATGTGACAATTTTCTTTCGTGCATCGGGTGCAATTCTCGCAAATTTGGGCCTTATATGTGATATTTAGGCCCTTGGGCAGGAGAGCACTAAATATCTGTTTGCCCGTCCAATATTTCACGCCGTCCTTCTTCTTGGCCGGCCTTGGGAGAATCGGCTCCACCCCGGAAGAAGCTAATAATTGCTGGGCCTGCTCGCGGTTGAGTAGGGTATTCCTCCGCGTGAGCATGTACACGCCAGATATGTGGTCTTGGATTCCTCCAATAATCGGCCCCCCAAAGCGTGGGGAAAGAATCTGCTCCTGAACTCTCATGAGGATACGCGCCTCGGACTGCGCCTCCCTGCTCTGCGGCACGTGAAGATTCATCTCATCTCCATCAAAGTCTGCGTTGTAGGGTGGACAGACGCAGAGGTTCAGCCTAAAGGTGCGCCCGGGGACTATCCTGGCCTCGTGTGCCATGATTGACATTCTGTGCAGGGAGGGCTGGCGGTTGAAGAGGACCACATCTCCATCCATTAGGTGGCGCTCGATAGCAAAACCCGGTTGGAGCATCTTCGCCAACTCCTCACGGTCAGCGTACCGTAGGTCGAAGCGCTTGCCGTCGGGACCTACGATGCAGTTTGCGCCCGGGTGAACTTCAGGTCCCCGTCTGACAAGATTGCGAATCGCCTCAATATTGTATTTGGTCACTCGAACGGGGATAGTCAGGGTTCTGGCAATGTATTCCGGCACACCTATCTCGTTGATACTGATGTTGGGGTCCGGGGAGACC